>JASHPR010000624.1 GCA_030038015.1 Streptosporangiaceae bacterium | reverse complement strand
GCCCCCCGGCGCGCCGGGCACGAGGGACGCTGAGGCCCCGCCGCCCACCAGGCCGCGCCGCTGCGCCGCGTACGAGGGCGACAGCAGGCCGGCGAGCGGCACGTCGGTCGCGCGCGGGTCGCCGTACCACGCCTCGCGGTCGGCGAAGGCAAGCTTCGCGCACTCGGTGACCGTGTGCACGAAATCAGCGGACCCCGGCCCCATCGCCGGCAGGTCGAAGCCGTCGAGCAGGGCAAGCTGCTGCAGGAACACCGGGCCCTGTCCCCACGGCCCGGTCTTGCACACGGTCAGCCCGCGATAGTGGAAGGTGACCGGAGCCTCTGCCGACGCGCGCCACCGTGACAGGTCCCCGCCATCCAGCAGGCCGCGGTGCGGCCGCCCGGTGACGTCCATGACCTCCGCCCGCGCCAGGAAACCGGAGATCGCCTCGGCCACGAAGCCCTCGTAGAACGCGACGCGCGCCGCCTCGATCTGCGCGGACCGGTCACCCGACGCCGCCTCGGCCTCCTTGAGGATCCTGGCGTAGGTGCCGGCCAGGTCGGGGTTGGCGAAGCGCGAGCCGCTGGCCGGGGGCGCCCCGCCGGGGAGGTAGACGCCGGCGGAACTGGGCCAGTGCTCCCGGAACGTCCCGGCGACCGCGGCGACCGCGGAACTGGCGGCGCCCAGCATCGGGTACCCGTACCTCGCGTAGCCGATCGCGTACTCCATGACGTCCCGCAGCCGGAGGGTGCCGTACCTCTCGAGCAGCAGCATCCAGGTCCCGAAGGCGGCGGGGACGCACGCCGCGAGCAGCCCGGTGCCGGGCACCAGGTCAAGCCCGAGCGCGCCGAACACGTCCGGGGTCGCGGCCGCGGGCGCCGGCCCCTGCCCGTCCAGCACGAACACCTCACCGGCCGCGGCGGAGAACCCGATCACCGGGACCTCGCCGCCAGGCCCGTTCAGGTGCGGCTCCACCACCTGCAGCACGAGCCCGGCCGCCACCGCCGCGTCGAACGCGTTGCCGCCCTTCTCCAGCACCGCCATGCCCGCCGCCGAGCCGAGCCAGTGCGTGGACGCGACCATGCCGAACGTGCCAGCCAGCTGTGGCCTCGTCGTGAACGTGCCGGGCATATGCGCCTCCGCGGGTTGTCGGGCACCGTGTCTATACCGTGATATGCGGCGGGCTCGGCCCGCCGCAACCACCGTGCCCGGGACTGCGTCCTAGAAGACGTGGCCGATGCGGCCACAACGGGAGGGGGCACAGAGATGAAATCCGCACGAACACCGCTCGTCATGGCCGCTCTCGCCTGCTCGGGGGCGCTGCTCGCTGCCTGCGGAACATCGACCCCCGCGGCCTCGCCGGCGAAGACTTCCAGCGCCACGCCGACCCCGACCGCGAGCGCGAGCGCGACCACGCAGCCGCCGGCCACCCCGACGGCGACAGCCACGCCGACATCGGCGGCCGCGCCCGCGTGCGCGACCTCGGTGCTGCACGTGGCCGTCCCTGCCGGCAGCGGCAGCGCGGCCGCCGGCAGCAGCTACTACCCGATCCAGTTCGTCAACACCTCGAGTTCACCGTGCACGCTGTACGGCTACCCGGGCGTGTCCTTCGTCACCGCGGCCGGGGGCAGCCAGATCGGCGCCGCGGCCACCAGGAACCCCACCGCCCCTGCGCAGCTGGTGACGCTGTCCCCCGGCCAGACCGTGCACGCCGTGCTGCAGGTCGTGGACGCGATGAACTACCCGGCGTCTGACTGCGGCATGGTCACCGCGCACTGGCTGAAGATCTACCCGCCCAACCAGACCGTGCCGGTGTACGCCGGCTTCACCGCGAAGACCTGCTCAAAGCCCAAGACGATCCTGTCGGTGGAGACCGTCCAGACCGGCGCCGCCGGAACGTAGCCGCCGGGCGCTCCCCACAGGAGTTTCCTGAACGTGTCGTCGGGCGCCCAGCCTGGCCTGCCCGCGGGACTGTGGCGCGCCGGCAGCCGGTAGCGTTGCGGCCCATGGATGACCTGACCCCACGGCTGCGCAGCGTCTGCGACCTCGACATCGCCGAGGTCCGCGAGTTCAGCGGACGGCATGAATACGACGGCGCGATCCAGGACCTGTCCCGGGATGGGGTGAGGGCCGGGCTCGCCAGGCTGGCGCAAGCCTCGGCCGCCGGCCCGGCCCTCGCCGACCCGCACGACGAGGCACACCTGGCCGCGTTCGAGAACGCCGCCAGCGTCTGGCTGGGCGAGCAGCAGATGCACCGGCGCAACCCGATCGTGCACATGTCCGCGCTCGAGCTTGCCTGCTACGACCGGGAGTACGCCCCGCAGCAGCAGCGGGACGAGGCCCGCGCGGCCCATCTTGCCGGGTGGCCGGCCGCCATCGACGTCGCGATTGAGACCCTCGACCAGCTCAGCGCGCCCGTCGCGGCGGCGCTCGCGGACGGGGTCCGCGGCCTGGCGGGCGGGATCCCGGCCAACGCCGACGACCGCGTGAAGCAGGCGGCGCTTGCGGCGCACTCCCGGCTGGTCACGCACGTCGACCGGGCGGCCGCCGACGGCGATCCCGACCCGGCGCTCGGCTCGGCGGCCCTCGTCGCGATCATGAGCAGCGCCGAGGGGATGCCCGTCGACCTGGGCAAGCTCGGCGAGCGTGCGGACGCGGAGCGGGACCGGCTGACCGCCCTGCTCGCCGAGAGCTGCGCGCGTGTGGCTCCGGGCAGGCCGCCGCTTGACCTGGCGCGCGAGCTTGTCCGCGACCACCCGGACGCCGACGGCGTCATCGAGGCGGCGCGGCACTGGACCGAGGTCGCCATCGCGTTCACCCGGGAGCACGACCTGGTGCCCTACCAGGATGGAGAATGCCGGGTCGGGCCCGCGCCGGAATCGCGGCGCTGGGCCATGGCGATGATGTCCCCGGCCGCGCCCGGCGAGCCCGACGGCCCGTCCTGGTATCACATCACGCCGCCCGATGAGTCATGGCCGGAGCAGGACAGAGAGGAATGGCTGGAGGTGTTCAGCGCGACCACGCTGCCCGGCATCACCGTGCACGAGGTCGCGCCAGGGCACTTCTCGCACGGCCGGGCGCTCCGCCGGGCGCCCGCGCAGGTCCGCCGCACCCTGCACTCCCCCGCGTTCGTCGAGGGCTGGGCGCACTACGCCGAGGAACTCTGCGTCGAGGAGGGCTTCTGCGGCGGCGACCCCAGGTTCGCGATCGGCATCTGGCTTGAGGCGCTGGTCCGGGTCACCCGGCTGGCCTGCGCGATCGGCGTGCACACCGCGGGGATGACGGTTGAGGAGGGTGCCCGCAGGTTCGAGGCGGACACGCACCTGGCCGGGGCCGCCGCGCTCGCCGAGGCGCGCCGCGCGACGTTCGACCCGACCTACGGCCGCTACACCTGGGGCAAGCTGGAGATCATGAGCCTGCGGGAGCGGGCCAGGAAGGAGTGGGGCGCGGGCTTCTCGCTGCGCAGGTTCCACACGGCGATGCTGAACCTCGGCTCCCCGCCGCTGGGGCTGCTCGGCACTGCGGTCGAGCGCGGCTGAGCCACGCCCGGCACCGCCCCGGCGGGAGGACGAGCAGGACGACGAGCGGGGTGTGCAGGTCTGCCTGGCCGCCGGGCTAAAGTCGTCATGGGCGCGGGCGTGGCCCGCGTTCCGCGACTGCTCCTGACGCGGGCGCACCCGCGGGAAGCCGGCCGGCGCCGGCCATGCCGGCGTGAGACCATGGCATCGCCAGAACAGATGCGAGGCAGGATCATGCAGCGACCACAGTGCCCGCCAGGGGCCGCCGGCGGGCGGGTGCGGGCACGAAAGACGATGGCACCCGCCGGCGGGCTGGCGCAGGCGCGGAAGGCGTGGGCAGCCGCCGGCGGGCTGGCGCAGGCGCGGAAGGCATGGGCAGCCGCCGGCAGGCTGGCGCGGCCGGGAAAGGCATGGGCAGCCGCCAGGGCCGCCGCAGCCGCCGGCGTCCTGGTGGTCGGCGGCTCGGCCCTGGCGGGCTGCGCTCAGCAGGCGGACGCGGCCGCACCGATCCAGCTGGGCACGGCCTACGTCCAGGTACCGGGCTCCGGAGATATCACCGAGGCCTACCTGGTGATCAGGAACAACGGCCCCGCCGATCGCCTGCTGTCCGCCCGGACCAGCGTGGGCGGCCGGGTGACGTTCCGTGAGCCGATCCATGCGGGCGGCACCACCATGCGGACCGTCCCCGACATCGGGATCCCGGCCGACTCCCTGCTCCGGCTGTCCCCCGACGGCTCCCATCTCCTGATCACCGGCGCCGGGCCGATGAAGGGCGGCAGCCAGATCACGCTGACGCTCGTCTTCGCCAGGGGCGGCACGATCTCGGTCGAGGCAGAGGTCACCAACCCGGAGAGCGGCGGCAGCAGCTACTTCCTGAACTGACGGCGCACCCGCGGCAGGCCGCCCGCCAGCGGGCGCAGGGCACCGCTCCGCGTCGCGCGGCACGGCGACTTGCCGACGATCACGTCGAGATATATCGTCTTGCTGAACGGACACTCTGGGCCGCTCGGATGCGGAGGTTCCCATGGCAACACGACCGGATCTTCGTATAGGGGATGCCGAGCGCGAAACGGCAGCGGCCAGCCTGCGCGAACACTACGCACAGGGCCGACTGACCCTGGAGGAGTTCAACGAGCGCCTCGACGCCGTGTTCAAGGCGACCACGCAGAGCCAGCTGAGCATGATCACCCAGGACCTTCCGCATGCCAGCGTGCCGTCCGCGCCGCTGCCGGTCACGGGTATCCCTGGCGGCGGCTGGGAACGGGACAGGCAGGAGTGGCAGCGGGGACACCGGCCGCGGTTTGGCAT
>JASHPR010000623.1 GCA_030038015.1 Streptosporangiaceae bacterium | reverse complement strand
CAGCCGATGGCGCCCGGGGCGCGTCCTCGCCGGCCACGGCCGCGTTGACCGCAACCGAGCCGCCAGGGCGGTCGAACGGGCCGCGGCCTTCGACTGCCGTGTACAGGGTGGCGCCGAGCGACCAGAGGTCCGAGGCGGGGGTCGCGGGCTCACCCCGGATCCGCTCCGGCGCGGTGAACCCGGGCGTCCCGAAGACCATCCCGGCCTGCGTGAGCGCCGGGTCCCCGGCGAGTGTGGCGATGCCGAAGTCGGTCAGCACGACGCCGCCATCCGCGCCGAGCAGCACGTTGGCCGGCTTGACATCCCTGTGCAGCACCCCGGCGGCGTGCGCGCACGACAGCGCGCTCAGCAGGCGCTCGCCCACCCGCGCCGCCTCCAGCGGCCGGAGCGGGCCGTCCTCGGCGACCAGGCGGTCGAGCGATCTCGCGCGCACGAGCTCCATGACGATCCAGGGACGGCCATCTTCTTCGACCACGTCGAAGACCGTGATCACGCCCGGGTGGTTCAGCCGCGCGGCCGCCCTGGCCTCCCTGAGCGTCCGCTGGTAGGCGTCACGGTTCTCGGCGGCTGCCATCGCGGCGGCCCGCACCTCCTTGACCGCGACCTCCCGGTCGAGCAGTTCGTCCCTGCCGCGCCAGACGACCCCCATGGCGCCGCGGCCGATCGGCTCCAGCAGCCGGTAACGCCCGGAAACCAGGCATCCCGCCATCCCGGCGGTGCCGGCCGGCCCGGGCTTCGCATCGTGCATGGCCGGGACGATATCGCCGCCGCCATCGATAATCCTGTGAGCAAGTTGTGAATTGGGCCAGCTGCCGAACCCGGCAGCGCGGCGCTGCCTGCCCGGCCCGGCTCGGTCGCGTCGCCGGGCATGAGCCTGCTAGCTGGGCGCGGGGCCGATCGTCAGCAGCGGCTGCTTCGGAGCGGTGACGTCGCCGAAGAAGTCGTTGCCCTTGTCGTCCACGACGATGAACGCGGGGAAGTCGCGGACCTCGATCTTCCACACGGCTTCCATGCCGAGTTCGGGGTACTCGAGCACCTCTACCTTGGTGATGCAGTCCTTGGCCAGCCTGGCCGCGGCGCCGCCGATCGAGCCGAGGTAGAACCCGCCGTGCTTCTGGCACGCCTCGGTGACCGCCGCGGAGCGGTTGCCTTTGGCCAGCATCACCAGCGAGCCGCCCGCCGCCTGGAACTGCTCCACGTAGGTGTCCATCCGGCCGGCGGTGGTCGGGCCGAACGACCCGGACGCGTAGCCCTCGGGCGTCTTGGCCGGCCCCGCGTAATACACCGCATGGTCACGTAGGTAGGCGGGCATGGGCTCGCCGCGCGCCAGCCGTTCAGATATCTTCGCGTGGGCAATGTCGCGGGCCACGACCAGCGGCCCGGAGAGCGACAGCCGGGTCTTGATCGGGTACTTCGACAGCTCGGCACGGATCTCGGCCATCGGCCGGCTCAGGTCGATCCGCACCGCGCCGGAGTCGAGGTCGTGCTCCTCGGTGTCCGGCAGGTACTGCGCCGGGTCGGTCTCGAGGCGCTCCAGGAACACCCCGTCACGGGTGATCTTGGCGAGCGCCTGGCGGTCGGCCGAGCAGGACACCGCGATCGCCACCGGGCAGGACGCGCCGTGCCGTGGCAGCCGGATCACCCGCACGTCGTGGCAGAAGTACTTGCCGCCGAACTGTGCCCCGATCCCGGACCGGCGGGTGATCTCCAGTACCTGCTGCTCGAGCTCGGGGTCGCGGAAGCCGTGCGCGGCGGCGGTGCCGGCGGTGGGCAGCGTGTCCAGGTATTTCGCCGAGGCGTACTTGGCTGTCTTCAGCGCGAACTCGGCGCTGGTCCCGCCCACCACGATCGCCAGGTGGTACGGCGGGCACGCGGCCGTGCCCAGCGAGCGGACCTTCTGCTCCAGGAACGCGAGCATCGCCGCCGGGCTGAGCACCGCCTTGGTCTCCTGGTAGAGGAACGACTTGTTCGCCGAGCCGCCGCCCTTGGCCATGAACAGGAACTTGTACTCCGCGCCGTCGGTGGCCTGCAGCTCGATCTGGGCCGGCAGGTTGCTGCCGGTGTTCTTCTCCTCCCACATGGTCAGCGGGGCGAGCTGGGAGTAGCGCAGGTTCAGCTTGGTGTAGGCGTCGTAGACGCCCCGGGCGATGTGCTCCTCGTCGCGCCCGGCGGTGAGCACCTGCTGGCCGCGCTTGCCCAGCACGATCGCGGTCCCGGTGTCCTGGCACATCGGCAACACCCCGCCGGCCGCGATGCACGCGTTCTGCAGCAGGTCCCTGGCCACGAAGCGGTCGTTCCCGCTCGCCTCGGGGTCGTCCAGGATCGCCCTCAGCTGGCGCAGGTGACCCGGGCGCAGCAGGTGCGCGATGTCCCGCATGGCGGTCTCGGTGAGCTGGCTGAGCACGGCAGGCTCCACCTCGAGAAAATCTTTCCCGAACGCCTGGCGCGCGGTGATCCCGTCGGAGCTGAGCTGCCGGTACTCGGTGGTGTCCTCGCCGGTCGGCAGCAGGTCGCTGTAGCAGAACTCGGGCATGGCTCTCATCGTAGATCGGTCGTGGCCGTGGCCCGGGCGGCCGGCCCGCCCGGCGGCCGCCTTCCGGCAACCGGATGGCAGGCAGCGTCGTCTGGCATGCCGGAAGGGTGTCCTGGGCGGCTGGGGGCCTGGCCCTGGCGTGGCCAGGCGTGACGAAGCGAGGTAACGGTATGACGAGCATGCCCGGTACCAGCGGAAACGGCCTCGACCTGAGCGAGGCGGCCCGGCAGCTTGAGCTGGCGGTGCACGACGCCCAGGTGGCCTGCGACTGCGTGGGGCTTGGCAACCTCGACCGCGCGCACGAGCACGCGATCACCGCCCGGGCCGCGGCCGACGCGGCGGAGACCATCCTGCGCGCCGTGCTGGGCGCGGGCGCCGGCGGCGCCGTCCCCGAATAGCTCCGTGCGCTCGCCGGGGATGCCCGGCGCGGGAAAGTGGTCAATCCGGGTTGTGATAACAGCCGGGTGTGACCACTTTTCGTTCTTCCCGTCGCTCAGCGCGCCAGGCGGGGGAGCAGCAGGGCGGATGCGGTGATCCCGATGACCGTGGCGCCCACCAGGACCACGGTGTCGAGGCCGAGGTGCGCCTGCGTGCCGATGAGCAGCCCACGGAGCGCGTCCACCTCGTAGGACAGCGGGTTGACCTTGCTGATCGCCTGCAGCCAGCCGGGCATCAGGCGCTCGGGGTAGAGCGCGTTCGAGCTGAAGAACAGCGGCATCGTGATCGCCTGGCCGATGCCCATCAGCCGGTCCCTGGACAGCGCCAGCCCGGCGATGCTCATCGACAGGCAGGAGAAGAACGCCGACCCGAGCACCACAATCGCCGCGGCGGCGAGCAGCTTGAGCGGGTTGCCGGTGAGGGCGACGCCCAGGATCGCCGACAGCACGATGATGACGGCCGCCTGCACGATCGAGCGGACCCCGGCGGCGAACGCCTTGCCCGTGATCAGCGCCGCCCGCGGGGTCGGGGTGACCATCAGCTTGGTCAGCACCCCGGCGTCACGTTCCCAGATGATCTGGATCCCGTAGAAGATGGCGATGAACAGGGCGGACTGGGCCAGGATGCCCGGCGCAAGGTAGGCCAGGTAGGGGATGCCGCCGGGGGTGGGGATCGCGTGGATCCTGGTGAACGTCTCGCCGAAGATCAGCAGCCAGAGCGCGGGCTGGATCGCCCTGGTGTACAGCTCGGTGCGGTCGTGGCGGATCTTGCGGAGCTCCACCCAGCACAGCGTGACCACGCGGCTGGCCAGCCTGCGCGCGACGGCGGGCGGGGACTCGCCGGGCAGGCCGGCGAGCCCGGGGATGGCGGGCTCAGCCGAGACGGCGGGCGGTACGCCTGGCGCGGCGGACGTCACGGATGCTTCCCTTCTCGGAGTCGCCGTCGAGCGTGCCGCCGGTGTAGTGGCGGAACACGTCGTCCAGCGTCGCCCCGGCCCCGAGCATGGCCTTGAGCATGCCCGGGGTCCCGGTCGCGCGGATCGAGCCCGCGTGCATGAGCGAGACCCGGTCGCAGTAGGTGTCGGCCTCGTCCATGTAGTGGGTGGTCATCAGCACGGTGATCGGCGCGGACTCGCGCAGCCGGTCGATGAACTCCCATACGCCGGAGCGGGCGATCGGGTCCAGCCCGACGGTCGGCTCGTCCAGCACCAGCAGCCGGGGCGCGCTCACCAGGGCCTGGGCCAGTTCCAGCCGGCGGATCATGCCGCCGGAGTACGTCTTGACCAGCCGCCGGGCGGCCTCGGTGAGGCCCATGGCCGCGAGCGCGCCTTCGACGCGCTCGGCGCGCAGCTTTCTCGGGACGTCGAACAGCCGGCCGAACAGCTCGACGTTCTCCAGGCCGGTCAGCGCGGCGTCCGCGGACAGCAGCTGCGGCACGTAGCCGATCATCCGCCGGACCCGCATCGGGTACGCCGCGGCGTCCGTGCCAAACACGCTCACCGTGCCGGCCATCGGCTTCAGCAGCGTGGTCAGCATCCGGATCGTGGTCGTCTTGCCCGCCCCGTTCGGCCCGAGCAGCCCGAACGTCTCGCCGGGGGTGATCTGCAGATCCACGTGATCGACGGCGGTGTGCTCGCCGAAGCGGTACGTCAGGCCGGCGCAGCGCACCGCGCCGCTGCCTGGCGGGCTGCCGGCCAGGCCGTCACCGCCGGGGCTGGGGGCCGCGACGGCCGTGCTATCGGGCTGCAGGCTCATGGCGCTCCATTTCGTCGGACAGGCGCAGCAGCGCGGGCGCGGCCCTGGCGAGCGCCCGCCGGTCCTCCTCGGTCAGCCGGGCGAGCGCCTGGCCGGCCAGGTCGGCCCGCAGGTCGCGGAACTCGGCCAGCCGCTGCCTGGCCTTCTCGGTAGCGGTGAGCAGGGCGGTTCGCCCGTCCTGCGGGCTCTTGTCCCGGCTCAGCAGGCCAGCCCCGGTGAGCCGCCCGACCAGCGTGCTGACCGTGTTCGGCGCTACCCGGAGTTCCTGGGCCGCGTCGGCGACGGTGAGGCCAGGCCGCGCCGCGGCCAGGCGGAGCAGCTCCGACTGGGCCGGCGGCAGCGGCTGCTGTGCCCAGGCCTGGCGAGCGGCCCGGCGCGCGGTCCTCCGGATCACGCTGATCGCCGTCAGCAGCTCCGCGGCGGTGCTGCGCGCCGCGGAGAGCTGCTCGTCCCCGGGTCCTGCCTCCTGGCCGTGCGGGCGCTGATCCGGCCGTCCGCGCGCCGGGCCCCGGTACCGGCCGCGGCCAGGAGCCGCAACAGCAATATCGTTCACAGAGCTAACTATAGAGCGGCCCACGCGCTTCCGCGACTGTCCCGGCGTGGTCAGCTCGTGGTTGACTCCGGGGCCAGGCCGGACTCGGGGACCGGGTCAGCCATCCGGGCCGGCGTTCCCCAGGCCGGGTGCCGCCTGGCTCCCGCGGGGAGCAGCTGCCTGGCCGGCGGTGGCTGCGGGCTGGGCCGCGGCTGCTGCTGGGGCACCCTGCTCGTCGTGCACGTAGCGGCCGCCGCGCAGCAGGGAGGTGAGCGCGGCGATCACCAGGATGGCCATCGCCGTGCTGAACACGATCACCAGGCCGTGGTGGAACGGGCCGGAGATCAGCTGCGGGAAGAAGCGCTTCCCGGTCAGCACGCTGGCCTGGGCGAGCGGCAGGTGGGCGAGCACGCCGGCCGGAGCGAGCAGCTGCTGCACCGGGTTGTAGCCCAGGAACGCAGCGAACAGGCTGGCCACCGGGGGGGCCTGGCCCACCTTGAGCGCCAGCGCGTGCGGCACGCCGTGCGCGGCCAGGCCGTTCGTGAGCGTCGTCGGCAGCGTGCTGGCCAGCCCGGCGATCATCAGCGAGAAGAACACGCCGATGGACAGCACGAAGCCGGAGTTCTGGAACGTGGCGAGCATGCCGGACGCGGCGCCGCGCTGCCTGGCCGGGACGCTGTTCATGATCGCAGCGGCGTTGGGCGCGGAGAACAGGCCCATGCCCGCCCCGGCCAGGAAGATCAGCGTGGCGAACACCGGGTACCTGAAGTCCGTCGGCAGCAGGAGCAGGCCGCCGAACGCCGCGGCCGAGAGCAGCAGGCCGCCGGAGGCGAACGCGCGTGCGCCGTGCTTGTCCGACAGCTTGCCCGACAGCGGGCCGGAGACGACGAAGCCGCAGGTGAGCGGCAGCAGGTAGATGCCCGACCAGAGCGGTGTGTCCTTGAAGTTGTAGCCGTGCAGCACCAGCCAGATCCCCTGCAGCCAGAGGATCAGCATGAACTGCAGCCCGCCGCGGGCGATCGCGCTCAGCAGGGTCGCCGCGTTCCCGGCGGCGAACGCCCGGATCCGCAGCAGGCGCAGGTCGAACATGGGCGCCCGCACCCTGAGCTCGGTGACACAGAACGCGGCGAGCAGCACTACCCCGCCGACCAGGCCGGTCAGCACCAAGGGGTTGGTCCAGCCCATCGAGTGGCCGCCGTAGGGGATCAGCCCGTAGGTGATCCCGACGAGGATCCCGATCAGCCCGAGCCCGAACAGGATGTTGCCCAGCCAGTCGATCTTCGCCGGGGTCCGGGCGCCGACCTCGCGCAGGCTCAGGTAGGACCAGATCGTGCCGCCGATGCCGATCGGCACCGAGACGATGAACACCAGCCGCCAGTCGACCGCGGCCAGCACCCCGCCCAGGATCAGGCCGATGAACTGGCCGGAGATGCCGGCCACCTGGTTGATGCCCATCGCCATGCCCCGCTGGTCCGCCGGGAACGCGTCGGTGAGGATCGCGGGGGAGTTCGCCATCAGCATCGCGCCGCCGATGGCCTGGATGATACGGAAGCCGATCAGCCACAGCGCGCCCCCCGGGCCGGTCAGCGGGTCGAACGGCAGCGCCAGCGCGCCGAGCCCGAAGACGGCGAAGCCGACGTTGTACATCCGCACCCGGCCGTAGATGTCGCCGAGGCGGCCGAGCGTGACCACCAGGACGGCCGACACGACCAGGTAGCCCATCAGCATCCAGAGCAGGTAGCTGACGTTGCCCGGGGTCAGCGGGTCCAGCTTGATCCCGCGGAAGATGGCGGGCAGCGAAATGATCACTATGGAGGCGTTGACCGTGGCCGACAGCATGCCGAGCGTGGTGTTGGACAGCGCTATCCACTTGTAGTGGTCGCTCCGCTGGATCCGCGGCGCACGGACTGCCTGGCTCACCGCGCAGTCTCCCTCCTGTCGGATGGGCCGGACGCCTGCCCGCGTGGCGTGCCCCGGCGCAGGCCCCAGACAGGTATTTGCTTACATCAAACTAACAGGAAAGAGATGGCCAGGGCAGGCGGGCCGCCCGGCGCCGGCGCGGCGGGGGAGGGCGGCAGGGCTGGCGCGGTGCCGGGCGGGCGGCCGGGTCGGGGCCCTGGGCGGATTGCCTGGGCAGTTGGGGTGCCCGGCGGGCGGCCGCGTCGGGGCCCTGGACCGGCCGCCTGGGTCTTGTATCTTCTGGGGTGTGACCCCGCGACCAGCGCCGCGCGATCTGCGTGCCTCCGACGCAGACCGGGAGCGGGTGGTCGCGCTGCTCACCGAGGCCGCCGGTGACGGCCGGCTGACCCTTGGCGAGCATGCTGAACGGGCCGAGCGCGCCTACGCGGCGCGCACGCTGGGCGAGCTTGCCGACCTGACGGCGGACCTCGCCGTGCCGTCGGCCCAGCCGATCCGGCTGGACGGCCGCAGGCCGATCGCGGGCATCTTCGGCACCCAGCGGCGTGACGGGCGCTGGGTCGTGCCGGAGCGCCTGGCGGTGACCGCCGTCTTCGGCGAGGTCGTCCTGGACCTGCGCGAGGCGGTGCTGCAGAGCAAGCGGATCACGCTGCTCGCGACCGTGCTCGGCGGCACCCTGCAGCTGATCGTCCCCGAAGGGGTCGCCGTCGCGGTCACCGGCAGCGCCGTGCTGAGCAGGAAGAGCATCGGCCGCGGGCCCGTGCTGCCGGACATGCCGGTGATCGAGGTACACATGCTCGCCCTTGGCGGCAGGGTGAAGGTGGTCAGGCCGAAGCGGCCCCGCTGGCGCGGGCCGCTCAGCCGCCGTCGAAGTTGACGGCGCTGTACGCCCGGAGCTTCCACAGCTGGTGCTCGCTGTAGATGTTGCGGATCGTGCCCGACCGCGCGCGCATGACCAGCGTGTGGGTGGTGGCCCCGCCGGAGCGGTAGCGGACGCCCTCCAGCAGCTCGCCGTCGGTGATCCCGGTCGCCGCGAAGAACGCGTCGTCCGACGTGACAAGGTCGTCGGTGGTCAGCACCCGGTCCAGGTTGTGGCCGGCCGCGATGGCGCGGTCACGCTCGGCCTCGTCGCGGGGCTCGAGCTTGCCGAGGATGACCCCGCCCAGGCACTTGATCGCGCACGCGGCGATGATGCCCTCGGGCGTGCCGCCGATCCCGAGCAGCAGGTCGATGCCGGTGCCCTCGCGTGCCGCCATGATCGCCCCGGCCACGTCCCCGTCGGTGATCAGCTTGATCCGCGCTCCCGCCGCCCGCACCTCCTCGATCAGGGCCTGGTGCCGGGGCCGGTCAAGGATGATCACCGTGACGTCATGCGGGGAGCAGCGCTTCGCGCGCGCGACAGCGGCGACGTTCTCGCCCGGCGGGGCGTTGATGTCGACCACGTCGGCCGCGGCCGTCCCGGTGACCAGCTTGGACATGTAGAACACCGCAGACGGGTCGTACATGGACCCCCGGGCGCTGACCGCGAGGACGGAGATGGCGTTCGGCATGCCGTTAGCGGTCAGGCGGGTCCCGTCGATCGGGTCCACCGCCACGTCGCAGGCGGGTCCGTCGCCGTCGCCGACCTGCTCGCCGTTGTACAGCATGGGCGCGCGGTCCTTCTCGCCCTCGCCGATCACGACCACGCCGTCCATGGACACGGTGTTGATCAGCAGCCGCATCGCGTGCACGGCGGCGGCGTCGGCACCGATCTTGTCGCCACGGCCCACCCAGCGGGCCGCGGCCATGGCGCCGGCTTCAGTCACCCTCGCCAGCTCGAGGGCGAGGTTCCGGTCGGGGGCCTCGCTGGCCGGCGGCGTAGGCGGGCCGGCCTGCATTGCAGCGGTCTCGTTCTCGGTCACAGCGGACGCCTTCCCGTGGTCGCCGTGATGAAATCTTATTCGGCCCGGGCCGGCGTAGCCTTGGGGCTTACCGGGCCGGGTCTTGAAGGAGCGCTGCGAATCCGCATGACAGCAGACCAGGCACAGCGGGCCCCGAAGGCGTCCGAGCGCGGGGCCGCGACCAGGAGCGCGCTGCTGGCGGCCGCACGCGAGGTTTTCACCACCGACGGGTACGCCCAGGCGGGCGTGACCGACATCGTGACCAGGGCGGGCGCCAGCGTCGGCAGCCTCTATCACCATTTCTCCGGGAAAGCTGATCTCTTCCTCACCCTGTTCGAGGAACTGAACAACGATCACGCCGAGCGGACCCGCGTGGCGATCCGCCGGGCCCGTGACGCCGGGATCAGCGACCCGCAGCAGCTGTTCCTGGCCGGCGCGCGGGAGTATCTGGCGGTGTGCGTCGAGCAGCGGGAGCTGTTCCGGCTCTTCGTGAGCGGGGACGGCCCGCCAGGCTTCGACCTGGTGCGGCGGCAGCGGATCGCCGACTGGGTCCGCGTGAACACGGCGTTCTTCGGCCGCAGCGAGGAGCCGCTCGACGAGGCCGTCGCGATCGTGATGACCGGCGCGCTCGCGTTGTGCGGCGCCGAGGTGTCGCTCAGCGACGACGCCGAGCGCACGCGGAAGATTGCGGACGGCGTGATCGAGGTCCTGTCCCGGCTGGAGACGCGGTCGCCGTAACGTTCAAGAAAATTCGCAAGGCCCGGCGCCCGCGTCGGGGTCAGAACGGGGCTTCGGGGTCGCCGTCCTCGGATCGCCGGGCCATCGCCTCCGCCAGCCTGGCCCGGGCGCCCTCGAGCCACTCGGTGCACACCGCGGCGAGGTGCTCGCCGCGCTCCCAGAGCTGCAGCGACTGCTCCAGGGTCAGCCCGCCGGCCTCCAGGCGTTTGACCAGCTCGGCCAGCTCGTCGCGGGCCTGCTCGTAGGGGGGCCGGGCGGGCTGGCCCTGCGCGTCCCCGCTGCCGGATGCCGTCACGGTGTCACCATAGTGCGCGGGGACCCCGGCCCGGGCCCTCGTGCGCGGTCTGGAGCACCGCCTTGATCACCTGGGCGTAGAGCAAGGCGCCGGGCGGCAGCGGGTGCACGTCGTCATCCCGGAGCAGGTTCGTGTGGTTCTCGATCGCCCCGTACCAGTTGACCAGGAGCACGTGGCGGTCGTGCTGGGCGGCTGCGGCGAGCGTGGCGTTGACCGGCCCCTCCCATGGCCTGGGCTCATAGGTGCTGATGAGCACCAGCCACCGGTGCGGCCCGATCGCGGCCCGGACCTGGCCGATTTCGCTGGCGGTCATGCTGCCGTTGGTGCCGAGGCCGAGCAGCAGGATCGGGCGCAGCTGGCCGCTGGCGGCCAGCTGCTGGACGACCTGGACTCCGGCGTACATCTGCCGGCTGACGACCGCGTTGATGTAGATGCCGGGCAGGGCGGCCTCGAGTGCCTGTGCGGAGGCCAGCATGACGGAGTCCCCGATGGCGGTGACCATCGAGCCGGTGACCGCGGGCTGCCCGGGGATGCGCGCCCTGGTCAGGGCCGCGGGCGCGGCCGCACCGCCGCCTTGCCTCAGATGAGACGTTCGCGGGGCCGTCGCGGTTCGCGGGGCGGGCCTGTCCGTGCTCGTCGCGGCGGACTGCGTGGCGGCGCTGATCTTCGCGCCTTCCGCGATCTGCTGCTGGAGCGTCAGGCCGGCCGGCGGGTTCAGCAGCCCGTAGGCGGCCACGCAGGCGGCGGTGAGCAGCGCTGCCGGGGCCGCGAGCGGCAGCGCTCGCTTCGGGGACCGTCGCGTGGCCGTCAGCGCGCTGGCGATCTGGGTGCGGCGCTGGCGGAGCGTCGGGCCGAGGCCGTGACGCAGGACCGGTTCCTCGACCCACCGCCACGATGCGGCCGCCAGCAGGATCGGCAGCCCGGTCTCCACCAGCCTGGCCTCGGTCACGCCGGCCCCGTACCCGGCCACCATGGGGAAGAGCGCGATCACGGGCCAGTGCCACAGGTAAATCCCGTAGGAGCGCACCCCGATCCAGCGCAGCGGCGGCCAGCCCAGCATCCGCGCGACCCGCCCGGGTGCGGCGGCCGCGGTCACCACGGCGCCCGCGGCGAGCGCCGCGAAGACCAGGCCCGCCGGATACAGTGCCGCATCGGAGCCGGAGAAGTGGGTGACCGCCCAGCCGATCGCCGCCAGGCCGGCCACGCCGAGGACGTCGAGCCTCCTCGCGGCGCGCTGCGACGCACTGCCCAGGCGCGCCAGCGGCCAGGTGAGCGCGAGCGCCGCGCCGATGAGCAGGCCGCTGGCGTGGGTGTCGGTCCCGTAGTAGACGAACGACGGATCCGAGCCAGGGACGTAGACGGCCGCCATCGTGGCGGCGGACGCCGCGGCACCTGCCCAGGCAACCGCGGCGCGCAGCCACCTCCGCTGCACGCCGGCCAGGACGGCCGCCAGGGCGAGCGGCCAGACCAGGTAGAACTGCTCCTCAACCGCGAGCGACCACAGGTGCTGCAGCGGGGGAGGCGGCCCGAACGCCGAGAAGTATGACTGGTGGGCAACCGCCTGCGACCAGTTGCTGCTGAAGGTGACGGCGCCGAGCAGCGCGCGCTGCAGGCTGCGAAGCTGGTCCGGCTCGAACAGGGTGACCGCCGCGGTGACGGCGACCAGCACGACGGCCAGCGCCGGCAGCAGCCGGCGCGCCCGGCGGGCCCAGAAGCCGCGCAGGTCAAGCCGGCCCCGCCGGTCAAACTGGCTGGCGAGAAGGTCCGTAATGAGATAGCCGCTCAGCACGAAGAAGACATCGACGCCGAGAAAGCCGCCAGGCACGCCGGGAAGGCCCTCGTGAAATGCCATCACGGCCAGCACCGCGAGCGCCCGCACACCGTCCAGGCCGGTGAAGCGCGCCCGGCGGCCGCCGGCCGGCTGGGACGGAAGATCCCCGGTCCGGCCCTGTGGCCGTTCGGCCGCCGGCACGCCAGGTCCCGTGACTGCGCACATTCGCACATTGCCCCCGTGAAAGCCCTCGCCGCCTTCCGCGCGGCGATTTGCCGGTTCGCTCGGACGGCCGTCTCGGCACCCGCCTGGAAAGGCGGCCGGTGATTCCCCGCCATTGGGGCGCCGAGAGCCAGTGCTGTTTTTGCCGCGCGCTCCCCCTGGAAACTCAACAATGGCAATAGGATGAAGCGGCTTTGCCCAGATTTTGGCTTCTAGATTGGCCGCTGATCGGCGGTGACCGTCAGCTGGTCATTGGCGAACCTGACGGTCAGTCTCTCCTTCTCGGCCACCTCGGCCGCGGAGCGGACCACGCTGGAGTCCTGGTGCTGCACGATCGCGTAACCGCGGCGCAGCGTGGCCGCGGGGGACAGGGCGAGCAGCCGCGCCCGGGTGTGGCTCACATCGTCGCTTGCCCGGTCCAGCCGTTCGGACATGCAGCGCCGCGCCCGCTGCCGCAGGCTGGTCACCAATTCCTGCTGCCGTTCGATTTCCCGCACCGGATTGGCGAGGGCCGGCCGTGACGTGATGGCCGCCAGCCAGGACTGCTCACGGTCCAGCCTGCCCGCGAGGCTCCTGCGGGCCCGGGTGCGCAGCTGGCGTATCAGCGCGAGCTGCTCGCTGACGTCCGGGACCACTCGTCGCGCCGCATCCGTCGGGGTCGACGCGCGCACGTCAGCGACGTGGTCGAGGATCGGCGAATCCTGCTCGTGGCCTATCGCGCTGACCACGGGCGTCCGGCACGCCGCCACCGCCCGGACCAGGGACTCGTCGGAGAACGGCAGCAGGTCCTCGATCGACCCGCCGCCGCGGGCCACGATGATCACGTCCACGGCCGGGTCGGCGTCGAGCTGCTGCAGCGCTTCGATGACCTCCGCCACGGCGTACGGGCCCTGGACCGCGACCTGCTCCACGCGGAACCGCACCGCCGGCCACCTCAGGGCGGCGTTCTTGAGAACGTCACGCTCGGCGGCGGAGTCACGTCCGCAGATCAGGCCGACCATCCCGGGGAGGAAGGGCAGCGGCCGCTTGCGTTCGGCTGCGAACAGTCCCTCCGCGGCCAGGGAGCGGCGCAGCCGTTCCAGCCTGGCCAGCAGCTCGCCGATGCCCACCGAGCGGATCTCCAGGGCGGTGAGCGAGAACGAGCCCCTGGCGACGTTGAAGTCCGGGCGGGCCCAGATGACGACCCGGGCTCCCTCGGCCGGCGGCGGGTCGGCCGCATCCAGCACCGCCCGGGTGCACACCACCCGGGCCGAGACGGCGGCAACCGGGTCGCGCAAGGTGAGGAAGACGGTGCTGCCGCGCCGGCTCAGCTCAGCGATCTGGCCTTCGACCCAGATCCGCCCCAGGCGGCCGACCCACTCCCCGACCAGCCGGAGCACGGTGCGAACCGGGACCGGCGACTCGGGCGTGGTCTCCAGCGGCATGACGCAGGGTTCGCCTCGCCGGGGGTCAGGCCCCGCCGCTGTCCAGCTTGGCGATGCGGCGCTCGAACATCGTCAGCACCTCGGCCCGGCCGGCGTTGGCCTTCTCGTAGTCGAGCAGCACCTCCACCTGCGACCGGTCGAGGTTGCGCAGCCGGGCACGGAGCGAGGCAACGGTGAGGTTGTCATAATTCGGCACGGGAAGAGATGTTTCTGCGGTGCCGGACTTCTGCGCGGCCTTCGCTCTGGTTCGAGCCGTCCTGGCAGGTGCCTTTGCGGCCTCAGCGGGTTCAATGGGACCGGTGGCCGCAGCGGCTCCAACGGGGCCGGTTGGCTCGGCGGCTTCGGCTGCCTCAACAGGCTCGGCGGCTTCGGCTGCCTCAACAGCCTCGGCGGCTTCGGCTGCCTCAACAGCGGCCTCCACTGCCTCAATAGCCTCGATGGCTTCGATTGCCTCAAAAACCTCGATGGCTTCGAATGCTTCAGCAGCCTCGATGGCCTCGATGGCTTCGACTGCTTCAGCAGCCTCGGCGGCCTCCGCTGCCTCAATGGACTCGAGGACTTCAGCGGCCTCAAAAACCTCGATGGCTTCGGCTGCCTCGATGGACTCGAGGACTTCAGCGGCCTCGATCGCCTCGATGGCTTCGGCTGCCTCGATGGCTGAGGCAACATCAGCAGCCGAGACCGTCTCGGCGGCAAGCGGCTCGGCGGCCGGGGCCTGCTCAGCTACGGGCTCCGGCTCCGGGGGCACGGCCGTCTCGGCGGCTGGCTCCGGCGACGGTGCGGCCGCGGCTGCCGGCTGCGGCTCCGGGCCCGTCTCGGCTGCTGGCTGAGGCTCGGGCGGTGGGGCGGCCTCGGCGGCGGGCGGCTCTGCCTTGGATGCGTCCTGCGACAGCAGCCGGACATTGCCGGTGGTATCGAGCGAACGCCACCTGGTCTCGTCCCGCACCGCCGAAGCGGCTGCCGGGCTGGACGGGGCGGTCAGCCCGGCAGCGGCTGACCGGGCACGGTCCTGCTCGGCCGCCCGGTTCCTGATCCGGTCTGCGACGAGCAGCACCTGGCCGATCCCCGAGAACACGGCCCGCAAGGCCTGCGCAGGAGCTTCCTTGACGCGTTCACTGACCTGCTGCGGGATACGCATGGTGATCTTCTCCCTCTGGCGCGCCGGTAACCAGCCTCGCCTGGTGGCTTACGGCGGCATGACAGCCTCGTCGCGGTGGCGGCGCATGACACCTGCGAGATGATTCTCGTCATTTAGAACGCTGGCGCAATAGCAAGGTGACGAAGTGTTGCGGATTTGAGCACGCAAGTGTGCGTTCCCGCGCACTTGGTGAATCGGTAAGGGGTTCACCTACCATGGGTCTCATGCGCACCCGACGTGTCCTGCTCGCGAAGCCCCGTGGTTACTGCGCGGGAGTCGACCGTGCGGTGCAAACGGTCGAGAGGGCGCTCGAGCGCTTCGGGGCTCCCGTCTACGTCCGCAAGCAGATCGTGCATAACACCCACGTGGTGCGCGAGCTTGAGCGGCGCGGAGCGATCTTCGTAGACGAGGCCGGGGAGGTTCCGGAGGGCGCGGTCGTGGTCTTCTCCGCGCACGGGGTGGCACCCGGGGTCCGCCAGGAGGCCGCCAGGCGCGGCCTGCACACGATCGACGCCACCTGCCCGCTGGTCACCAAGGTGCACAGCGAGGCGAAGCGCTTTGCAGCCCAGGGTTACGACATCCTGCTGATCGGGCACGAGGGGCACGAGGAGGTCGTCGGCACCACGGGCGAGGCGCCGGCGCGCATCCACCTTGTGGACGGGCCCCAGAGCAGCGCCAGCGTCGAGATACGCGACCCGGCCAAGGTGGCCTGGCTTTCCCAGACCACGCTGTCGGTCGACGAGACGAGCGAGACGGTTGCCGCGCTGCGCAAGCGCTTCCCGCAGCTGCTCGATCCCCCGAGCGACGACATCTGTTACGCCACGCAGAACCGGCAGGCTGCGGTGAAGCAGATCGCCACCGAAGCCGACCTGGTCATCGTGGTGGGCTCGCGGAACTCCTCGAACTCGGTCCGCCTCGTCGAGGTCGCGCTCGACGCGGGCGCTGACGCCGCCTACCTCGTTGACGACGCCTCAGATATCGACCAGGCATGGCTGGACGGCGTCGAGACGGTCGGCGTCACCAGCGGCGCCTCGGTGCCCGAGGACCTCGTCTCCGGGGTGCTCGGCCGCCTGGCCGAGAGCGGCTTCGGCACTATCGAGGAGGTCCAGGCGGTGCAAGAGCGCATGGTGTTCGCGCTGCCGCACGAGCTGCGCGGCAGGCCCGCAGCCGGCTGACCCCCGGAGCCCGCCGCCGGGACCGCGCGGATCGCGCCGCGCGGCCGGGCAGCCGCAGGGCGCGCGCCCAAACCATGATCGTTTACGACTCTTACTCCTTTCCGTGATCACAAAACATTACAAAATGGGGCGCTCGATGGCTCAAAAGGAGTAAAGGTCGAAGGGGAGTAAACGTCGAAGAGGAGGGTCATTCTGGCGGCATGAGCGAACGGCGCGCCGGCGGCTCACCCTGGCCAGGCGCCGCGGGCTCACGCTGCCCCGGCCGGGCCGGGGGCTGTGCGGCCGGCGCCGCGGGCTCACGCCG
>JASHPR010000622.1 GCA_030038015.1 Streptosporangiaceae bacterium | reverse complement strand
GGCGGCGGGGCAGACGGCGGCGGGGCAGACGGCGGCGGGGCAGACGGCGGCGGGGCAGACGGCGGCGGGGGAGACGGCGGCGGGATGCACGGCCGTCACGGCGCCGGCGAGCGGCTCGCTGCCTCGCCCGGCGGGCCCGGCGTTTCCTCGCCTGAGCTCGGGCCCGGGGACACCTGCCACCTCGACGTGGCCGACTCGTTCGGCAACCTGGTGTCCGCGACGCCCAGCGGCGGCTGGCTGCAGAGCTCGCCGGTCATCCCCGGCCTCGGATTCTGCCTGGGCACCCGCGCGCAGATGTTCACGCTTACCCCGGGCTTCGCCAGCACGCTGGCCCCTGGCCGGCGGCCGCGGACCACGCTGTCGCCCGGCCTGGCGCTGCGCGACGGCGAGCCGTACCTCGCGTTCGGGACCCCCGGCGGGGACCAGCAGGACCAGTGGACCCTCGGCTTCTTCCTCAATCATGTGCTCTTCGGCATGAACCTGCAGGAGGCGATCGACGCGCCCGCGTTCCACACCGACCACTTCCCTTCGTCGTTCTACCCGCGTGGGTCCGTACCGCGCTCGCTGTCCGTCGAGGCCAGGTTTCCCGAGCCCGTGCTGGAGGAGCTGCGCAGGCGCGGGCACGACGTGCGGGTCATGCCGCCGTGGTCGCTCGGCAGGATCAGCGCGGTGGCGCGCGACCGGGGGTTCCTGTACGCGGGCGCGAACCCGCGCGGCATGCAGGGCTACGCCGTGGGCCGCTAGCACGGGGCCGTCCCGTCGTCTCCGGCGCGCCCCACCCGCGGCGGCCGCCGCGCAGCGGTGGCAGGCGGTCGGCGTCTACCTGCGCCGGCGGTCGCCGAGCCGAGCGGGCCGGCCCGGCCCGAGCCGGCCGAGCCAAGCGGGCCGATGCGGCCCTGCTGCGTGACGGCCTTCCAGACCTTCGCCGGGAGCAACGGGGGGACGACGGGGACGATACCCAGGTTCGCGGTCGTGCACGACTCGGCCACCGCCGCGGCGCTGGCCACCGTGCGCGTGCCCACGCTCGGGGGCGACGCGATCAGCGGGGCGGCCAGCAGGTCACGGCCGGTGCCGCCGAGGCCGGCGCCTTGCGGCACGGCCGGCGTGGGCTGCGCAAGGCCTTAGGGCTGCGCCTTTGCGGCCGCCTTGGCCTGCTTCTTGTGCTCGCGCACGGCGGCCAGCGAGGCGCCGTCGGTGATGTCGGCGACCGAGTAGTGCGAGCCCTCCTCGCCGAACCTGCCCGCAGCCTCGCGCCAGCCGTCCGGCCGGACGCCGAGCTGCTTGCCCAGCAGCGCCATCGTGATCTGCGCCTTGTAGGCCCCGAACCCCGGCAGCATGGCGAGCCGCGCGGCCAGCTCGGCGCCGTCCGCGGCGGTGGTCCACACCTGGCTCGCGTCACCGTCGTAGCGCTCCACGATCTGCCTGGCCAGTTCCTGCACCCGGGCCGCCATGGCCTTGGGGAACCGGTGCAACGCCGGCCGCTCGCTGAACAGCGCGGCCAGGGCATCCGGGTCGTAGCCGGCGATCTCGTCCGGGGTCGGCTCGTGCCCGAGCCGCTGCGCCAGCTCGTAGGGCGAGCTGAACGCCTTCTCCAGCGGCACCTGCTGGTCCAGCAGCATCGCGGTGAGCAGGGCGAACGGGCTGCGGGACAGCAGGTCATTGGCGGCGTCGGAGATCGGCAGCGAGAGCGTCATCGGTCCCTCCAGGTCGGGCTGCCATCATCGCAGCGGGGCCCCGGGCTGGCGCCGGGCACAGGAACTATATGGGGATAGCCTGGCGTTCCATGAAGTGGGATCCCTGCATCCCGCCTAAGGAGAGATAGAGATGTCGCGTCCCATGATGTTCGGGATCGGCGGAGTGATCATCGGGCTCATCCTGTTCATCGTGAGCCCGTGGCTGGCACTCGGTGTGATCGTTCTCGCCATCGCGATCCCGGTTATCGCCTGGCGCATGCTTGACCCGTCGCAGCGGCGCCGGATCCGGTCGATGCGCAGCCGGGGGCAGATCGGGCGGTAACCCCGACGCCGGCGGGCGTGGCCGCCCGCCGGCAACCCCGCAGCCGGCGTCCTAGTCGGCCGGCGGGACCGGCTGCGGCGGCGCCTCGCCGTCGTAGCGGGCCGACGGCCGGATCAGCCGGTTGCCGGAAACCTGCTCAAGCACGTGCGCGCACCAGCCGATGACCCGGCTCGACGCGAAGGTCGGCGTGAACAGCTCCCGTGGGATGCCGCAGGCATCCATCACCACCCCGGCGTAGAACTCGACGTTGGCATTGAGCGCGCGGCCCGGCTTCTCCTCGGCGAGCACCCGGACGATCGTGTCCTCAACGGCCATGGCGAACTCGGCGGTGGGCCCGCCCACGGTGTCCGCGACCTCGCGCAGCAGCGCAGACCGCGGATCCTTGCCCTTGTAGACGCGGTGGCCGAAGCCCATGATCCGGTCGCCGCGGCCCACCGCGGCCCGGACCCATGCCTCGGCCCGGTCCGGGCTCCCGATGTCGTCGAGCATCTCGAGCACGCGGCTCGGCGCGCCCCCGTGCAGCGGCCCGGACAGGGCGCCGATGGCGCCGGTCACCGCGGAGCCGATGTCGGCCCCGGTGGACGCGATCACCCGGGCGGTGAACGTGGAGGAATTGAACCCGTGGTCGATCGTGGACACCAGGTAGCGCTCCAGCGCCCACACCCGCTGCGCGTCCGGGCGCTGCCCGCTGAGCATGTAGAGGTAGTTGGCGGCGGCGGAGAGGTCCGGGTCCGGCGGCACGGGCTCCTGGCCACTGTGCAGCCGGTACAGGGCCGCGAGCAGCACCGGCGTCTGCGCGGAGATCTGCATGGCGTTGTCGTAAAGCTGCTCCGGCGAGATGTCCAGCCAGGAGCGGAAGCCGGATCGCTGCGCGGTGAACGAGATGGCGGTGCGCAGGGCGGTCATCGGGTCGAACGGGTCGGTGGCGGCGACCTGGCCGAGGAACGGGGTCAGGTCGCCGGGGAGCACGCGGTGCTCGGCGATCTCGCGGGTGAACGCGTCCCGCTCGGCCCGGTCGGGCAGGTGGCCCCGGAAGAACAGGTGCCAGACGTCCTCGAGCGACCGGCGCCGGTTCAGCTCGATCGCGTCGTACTGCCGGTAGTGGTAGAAGCCCTCGAGGCCGCGGACATCACCGATCTGGGTGTGCGCGACCACCACTCCCTCGAGCCCGGGAGGCGCGTCGGCGCTGACCCGGCCGTCCGTGCTCGTCGTGACCTGCGCGGTATCTGGCATCTGTGATCTCCTCCGCCTGTCGTGACGATGAGCCGTCATCACTTGCTTGCCCAATTGCGGCGGCATGCTGTCATCTGACACCGCTAGCGTCGGTCATAGTGGCCATGTCAGTCAACATTGATTAAAATCAACGTGCAAACATCGGTGGCGGGCGCGGCCCGGCCTGGCAGTACGGGAATGTGGTGTGCGGCCCCGGGGTGCCGGGACCGGCTGCGGCGCGCGGGCCCGATGCCAGACCGGGGTGGCGTGGCCCAAGGTGGCAGGACCGGGATGTGGTGCGGCCCGGGTTGCCCGGGACCGGGCGTGGCGGCCGGGAGGCGGGTTCCTGGCCGCCGTGAGGGGCGGTGACGTGGCAGAGTGGATCGGGGCCGCTGAGGCAGCGCAGCGGCTTGGCATCAAGCCGGCCAGCCTGTATTCCTACGTCAGCCGCGGCGTGCTGACCCCGCGCCGCGGCGCGGACGGCCGGGCCAGCATGTTCGACGCCGCCGAGATCGAGGGCCTGGCGCGGCGGGGCAGGCCGCGCCGGGTGCCCGGCCGCGCCGAGCTGGTGATCGAGTCAGAGCTCACCGAGATCTCCGACGACCGCCTGCGCTTCCGCGGGCACGATGCGACCGCCCTGGCAACCAGCCGCAGCTTCGAAGAGGTGGCCAGCCTGCTGTGGACCGGTTCCTTCGAGGACGCCGCCTGCGGCCCCTGGCAGGCCACGAGCGAAGCCATCGCGGCCGGGACGGCCGCCCAGGCCGCGCTCCCGCCGGACACCTACCCGCTGGAGCGGCTCCAGGTGATCGTCCCCGCGGTGGCGGCCACCGACCGGCTCCGGCTGCACCTGGACCGGCCGGCGGTCATCGCCGCGGCCAGTTGCCTGATCGCCGCCATGGTCGACTGTCTGCCGGCCGCGGGCCGCCGCCCGGCAGCGCCCGGCGGGGGCAGCATCGCGAACCGGCTGGCCCCCAAGCTCTGCCACGATCCGCCCCCGGCGGGCCTGGTCGGCGCGCTGCGGGCGGCCCTGGTGCTGGCGGCCGACCACGAGCTCGCCGCGTCCACGCTGGCGGCGCGCGTCGCCGCGTCCGTGCGCGCCGACCCCTATGCGGTGGTCGGCACCGGGCTCGGCGCCATGAGCGGCGCCCTGCACGGCGGAGCGTCACTGGGCGCCGAGGTGCTGCTGGCGTCGGCTCTAGGGCCGGGCGACGCGCCCCGGGTGGTCGGCGAACTGCTGCGCCGCGGGGAGCGGATTCCCGGGCTCGGCCACTTCGTGTACCAGGCCGGCGACCCGCGGGCCATCCTGCTGCTCGACCTGATCAGGAGGGCGGCGCCGGGCTCCGGCCGGCTGGCCGTGGCCGAGGCCGTGCTCGCCGAGGCCAGGCGCAGGGCCCTGCCCGCCCCGAACATCGAGTTCGCGCTCGCGGTGCTCGCGGCGGTGGCCGGGATGATTCCCGGGGCGGGCGAGGCGGTGTTCGCGATCGCGCGAACGGCCGGGTGGCTGGCGCACGCGCTCGAGGAGTACGCGCGCGCCACGCCCATCCGGCCGCGAGGCGTCTACACCGGCCGCGCCGCGATCACATAGCCGGCGTGCCCGGCTGGGCAGGCGCGCCGCGGCGGAACAGCAGCCCAGCGACGACGGCACCGCAGGCGAAGATGCCGGCGGCCCACCAGAAGGCCGTGGTGTAGCCGTGCACCTGGGCAAGCCCGGCCAGCGCCGCGGCCTGGCGGCCCGGCGGCAAGGTGCCCGGCGGCAAGGTGCCCGGCGGCCAGCCCGCCCCGGACCACGTGAGCGGTGACGTAAGCGGCCGTTGCGCTGGCGGCCACGGTGTTGAGCAGCGACGTGCCGATCGACCCGCCGACCTGCTGGCCGGTGTTGACCATGGCCGAGGCCACGCCCGCGTCCGCAGCCCCGACGCCGGCGGTGCCCATGTTCATCGAGGGCGAGATGATCACGCCGATGCCCGCGGCGGCCACCAGCAGCGGCGGCAGCACGTCCGCGAGGTAGCTGGAGTGCGGCCCGATCCTGGTCAGCCACGCCAGGCCGCACGCCGCGGCGACCATGCCGGCCGCGACGAGGAACTTCGGCCCGATCCGCGGCAACGCCGCGATATTGGACACGTTCGCGGCCACCATGATGCACGCAACCATCGGCAGGAACGCGACGCCGGTGGTGACCGGGCGGTAGTCCAGGGTCTCCTGCAGGTAGTAGGTGAGGAAGAGGAAGATCCCGAACATGCCGCCGCCCGCGATGAGGACCGAGAGGTAGGCGGCCGCGCGGTTGCGGTCGAGCACCAGCCGCAGCGGCAGCAGTGGCTGCCGTGCGCGCGTCTCCCACCAGGCGAAGAGGGCCAGGGCCGCGGCGCCGGCGGCGAGGAACCCCCACGTGGCGGGGGCGTGCCAGCCGTCGCTCGCGGCGTTGGAGAAGCCGTACACGATGCAGAACATCCCCGCCGCCTCGGCCAGGAAGCCACGCAGGTCCAGGCTGGTCCGCTGGCGGGCGCGCTCCCGTCGCAGCAGCAGCAGGGCGCCGGCGCCCGCCACGGCCGCGAAGCCGAGGTTTACGTACAGGCACCAGCGCCAGGACAGGTACTCGGTCAGCAGCCCGCCGAGCAGCAGCCCCACGGCCCCGCCGGCCCCTGCGATGGCGCCGAACACGCCGAACGCCTTGCCTCGGTCCTTTGACCCGCCGAACGTGACGGTCAGCAGCGAGAGCGCCGACGGCGCCAGCAGCGCGCCGAACGCGCCCTGGCAGGCCCGCGCGGCCACGAGCATCCCGAAGCTGGTCGCCGCCCCTCCGGCGGCCGAGGCGACGGCGAAGCCGGCCAGGCCCGTCAGGAACGTCGCCTTGCGGCCGAGCACGTCCGACAGCCTGCCGCCGAACAGCAGCAAGCTGCCGAAGGCCAGCGCGTAGCCGGTGACCACCCACTGCCGGTCCACGTTGGAGAAGCCGAGTACCCGCTGCGCCGACGGCAGCGCGATGTTCACGATCGTGGCGTCGAGGACCACCATGAGCTGGGCCAGGGCGACCACCGCCAGGATCAGCCACCGCCTCGCGTCGGGCGCCCCGTGCACGTCCTGGTTTGTCTGCTTCGTCACGGGCGCCGCGGTCACGGCACCGGTGATCTCTCCGGTCGCGCTGCTCATCTTCCTGCTGCCTCCCTGGCGTGAAGCACGCGTCCTGCCCTCGCCGCGTCCGCCGGCGTGAACCATGGTTGCAGCCTAACGCAAATTTGCAGTTTAATGCAAATTTGCAGCTTGCTGTATTATGGGTTCATGGACGGCACAGGACTCAGGGAGCGCAGCAAGGCGCGCCGCAGGCAGGCGATCCTCAAGGCCGCATACGAGCTGTTCGCCGAGCGCGGCTATGACGCGACGACGATCGCGGATATCGCGGCGGCCGCGGAGGTCGCGCCCCGCACCGTCGCCATGTACTTCCCGGCCAAGCGGGACATCGTGCTGTCCCGGTTCACCGAGGCGATGGCCGGTCTGACCGAGGCGATGCGCCACCGCGCCCCGGGGGAGACCTTCGCCGAGACCGCCGGGCGGTGGCTGCGCGCCAGGCCGGGCGGGCCGGAAGAGACCAGCCTCAAGGAACTGGCCAAGCGCATGTTCGACGCAAACCCGGAACTGCGCGCGCTGCGGACGGCCCGGATGGAGGCGGCGATCAGGGAGGCCGCCAGGACCTTCGCCAGCGAAACCGGCACCGCGCCGGACGCTCCCGGGCCCCGCATCGCCGCCGCCGCGGCCGCGGGCGTCCTGACCGAGGTCTACGACGGCTTTCCCGGCAGCGACCGGGACGAGGCGATCGCGGCGGCCGTGCGCTTCCTCGACGCCGGGGTGCGGGCGCTCTGACAGGCCCTCGCGCCGGGAATCAGATCCGGTGCCGCATCCTTTCTACTGCCAGAAACACCGACTCTGGAGACCAGCCATGGCCGTACGCCGCCTCAACCACGCCGTGCTCTACGTCAGCGGCCTCGCCAGCGTCGTCGAGTTCTACCGTTACGCGCTCGGCTTCGAGGTGCGCATGGAGATCCCGGGCCGCGCCGCGTTCCTGCGGTCACCGGGGTCGGCCAACGATCACGACCTCGGGCTGTTCGAAGTGGGGGACGCGCCGCTGCCGCAGAGCCCCCACGTCGGCCTCTACCACCTGGCCTGGGAGGTGGGCACCCTGGCGGAGCTGGCCGAGATGCGGGCAAAGCTCGCCGAGCGCGGCGCGCTCGTCGGAGCGAGCGACCACCGGGTGTCGAAGTCCCTGTACGCCAAGGACCCCAGCGGCATCGAGTTCGAGGTGATGTGGCGGGTCCCGGCGGAGAGCTGGGAAGAGGAGATGCGGGGCGGCGAGATGATCGCGCCACTCGACCTGGAGGGTGAGCTTGCCCGCTGGGGTGACCGGGTGACGGGCGCTGCGGCCGGCTCGGTTACCTGACCCGTGGCCGGGTGCCGCCGTCTGCGCGGTCACCTCGCCGACGGTCCCACCTTGACATGCGGCACGCCGCGCCGCCCTGGCACCTGCCGCTGTGGCACCTCCCGCTGCTCTGGCATCTCCCGCCACGCAGCGCCGCCAGCGTGTGCGTTTAATGCTGTTCCAGCAACGTTTTCCGCACACACGTGCATCGTTGACGTGCCGGGGCGGCAGCACGCCGCGCCGGCCTGGCACCTGCCGCTGTGGCATCTCCCGCTGCTCTGGCATCTCCCGCCACACAGCGCCGCCAGCGTGTGCGTTTAAGGCTGTTCCAGCAACGTTTTCCGCACACACGTGCATCGTTG
>JASHPR010000621.1 GCA_030038015.1 Streptosporangiaceae bacterium | reverse complement strand
GCCGCCGGCGCGGCGGTGCTCGCCGCCGAGCAGCTCGGCCTGGCCGAGCGGTGCCTGGAGATGACCGTGGCATACCTGAAGGAGCGGCGCCAGTTCGGCCGCCCGGTCGGGTCGTTCCAGGCGCTCAAGCACCGCGCCGCCGATCTGTGGGTGGGCGTGACCCAGGCGCGCGCGGCGGCCCGGTACGCGGCAGCCTGCCTGGCCGCCGGCGACCCGGACACGCCCGTGGCGATCGCGCTGGCCAAGGCGGCATGCTCGGACATCGCGGTCCGCGCGGCGCAGGAGTGCCTGCAGCTGCACGGCGGCATCGGCTTCACCTGGGAGCACCCCACGCACCTCTACCTCAAGCGGGCGAAGAGCGCGTCGCTGGGGTTCGGCACCGCCGACCGGCACCGGGCGTCGCTCGCCGGGCTCGCTGATCTGCCCGCCCCCCACGATCCGCCCGCGCCCGCACCCGCCGGCCAGGCCGGGTGACCGGACACGAGGCCGCGAAGTCGCCGGTTAGCGCCAGCCGGCCGGAGCCCAGCCGTTACCATGCTGCACGATGACAAGGACTTTGTGCTGACCGCCCATGTCAGCGGACACCGGCCCGGAGGGGCTGTCCCGCGAGGCGCCGGTCACGGCTGGGCCTGACCCGGAGCCGGCCCCGGCATGGTCGGCGCCCGCCCCGGCAGACGCCGGCACCGCGCCCGGCGGGGGGGTGGTCACCGGCACGATCCACCACCTCGAGTTGTGGGTGCCCGACCTGGACCGTGCGGTCGCCAGCTGGGGCTGGCTGCTCGAGGAGCTCGGCTACAAGCCGTTCGGCGACTGGCCGGGCGGCCGCAGCTGGCGCGCCGGGCAGACCTATATCGTCCTGGAGCAGTCGCCCGACCGCACGGCCAGCCGTCACGACCGGCTCCGCCCCGGGCTGAACCACCTCGCCTTCCACGTGGCCGACCAGGAGCTGGTGGAAAAGCTGGTGGCCGTCGCTCCGAACAACGGGTGGCGGCTGATGTTCGCCGACCGCCACCCGCACGCGGGAGGCGAGGGCCACTACGCCGCCTACCTGGAGAACGCCGACGGCTTCGAGGCCGAGCTCGTCGCGCCGAGCCAGGGCCCGCCCGCCGGCGGCGGCTGACCCCGGCTCAGCCCAGCCGGGCCGGAACCGGCAGCCGCAGGCGGCGCCGGCCGGGCCCGGATCGCCGCGGCATGCCAGGCTCCGCCCGGGGCTACCCGTTCCGGAAACGTCCCCGAAACACAGGCCCCGGCAGCGGCCTGGTTGCGTCGCAGGCGCGTAACAAACGGGAAACGCCTGCGAAACCGCGTTATGGGACACATGGATACAGCACCTGACGGACGGATGCGGCCTGCCCAGGTAGGGCGCAGGCGAGGCACTGGAGGCTGTAATTGGTTCCATACGCAAGCTGGCTCAGCTCAGGCGACAACGCCTGGCAGATCACGGCGGCAACGCTCGTCGGTCTGATGAGCATCCCCGCGCTGGCGGTCCTGTACGGCGGGATCGTGCAGCGCAAGTGGGCGGTCAACACCATGATGATGGTGTTCAGCGCGTTCTGCCTGACGCTCATTGTCTGGGTGCTCTGGGCGTTCAAGATGGGCTTCGGCCAGCCATGGATCGGGGGCAGCCTGCACCTCCTCGGCAAGCCCGGAACCGTCGTCGGGTCCGGGGGCGAGCAGGCGCAGGCCAACATCCCCCTGGTCTCGATGCCGCACTTCAGGTTCCCTGAGGGGTCGCTGGTCTACTTCCAGTTCGTGTTCGCCGCGATCACGCCGATCCTGTTCGTCGGCAGCGTGATCGGCCGGATCAAGTTCAAGGTCTGGCTGATCTTCGTGCCGCTGTGGATCACCTTCGCGTACGCGGTGAACGCGTTCCTGCTCTGGGGCGGCGGCTTCTGGGCCGGGAAGGGCGCGCTCGACTTCTCCGGCGGCTACGTGATCCACCTGGCGGCCGGCGTGTCCGGCTTCGTGGCCGCGGCGGTGGTCGGGCCGCGGCTGGCCAAGGACCGCGAGAAGGCCGTGCCGAACAACCTGCTGTTCGTGGCGGTCGGCGCGGGCATCCTGTGGCTGGGCTGGAACGGGTTCAACGGCGGTGACCCGTACTTCGCGGGCGCCGACGCGACCGCGGCCGTGGTCAACACCAACCTCGCCACCGCATGCGCCATGATGACCTGGATCATCATGGACATGACGTTCGGCAAGGAGAAGAAGCCCACCTTCCTCGGCGGCGTCAACGGCATGATCTGCGGCCTGGTCGGCATCACCCCGGCCGCTGGCTACGTGAACGGCGTCGGCGCGATCATCATCGGCGTGGTCGACTCGGCCGTGGTCTGGGCGCTGTTCGCCTACCTGCCGCGGAAGGTCTGGCCGTTCAACAAGGTCGACGACGCGCTGGGCGTGGTGTACACGCACGGCTTCGCCGGCCTGCTCGGCGGGCTCATGGTCGGCCTGTTCGCAGACCCGAAGATGATCGTTTACCTGGGCATCGGCAAGACCCCGCCGGCGACCACCGCGGGCCTGTTCTACGGCCACCCGGGCCAGCTGGCGATCCAGGCGGGCGCGGCGCTGACCGTGATCGTCTGGGACGGCCTGGTCACGTTCGTGCTGCTGAAGGTCATCGGGCTGTTCATGAAGCTGCGCGAGGACGATGCGGCGCTGGTGGCCGGCGACATCGTGATCCACGGCGAGATCGCCTACCCGATGGAGGAGCCGGACGTCGAGCCGGCCTTCGGCGAGATCCCCGGCGAGCCGGTGCCGGAAGAGCACCATCATCACCACCGCGGCGGCAAGGTGCTTACCGACGAGCACTCGCCGTGACCTGAACGCACCGCCCGTGCGGGCCGGGGGTGGCTCCCCCGGCCCCAGGGCCGGGTACCCGCAGGCGGGCGGGTGCCCGGCCCCGCCGTTTGTGGCCATGATCACGGAGGATTTTGGCCCCATACGGCACCAAATCCTCCGGGATCATGAACGGGACGCCGCGTGGCTAGTGGCCGCGGAAGGCTTCCTCAAGCCACCACGAGCCGCGGGACGAGGTGACCTTGGCGTCGATCAGCAGCGGCGCGTCCCGCGGGCCGTCCAGCCAGGACCGCACCTCCCGCAGGTCCCGGGGGCGGCGCACGGTGACCGCCTGGCAGCCGAACCCCCGCCCGATCCTGGCGATCTTCACCGGGGGGAAGCGCACGGTGTCCAGCGGATCGCCGTCCGGGCCGAAATGGTGCACCTCGGCGCCGTACGCCTCGTCGTCGTAGACCACGATGACCATGGGCAGGCCCAGCCTGACCACGGTCTCCAGTTCGCTGATGCCCATCAGCGCCCCGCCGTCGCCCAGCGCCGCCACGGTCAGCCGGTCGGGCCTGGCGATCGCCGAGCCGACCGCGGACGCCAGGCCGAGGCCGACCGACTGGTAGGCCTGGGTGAAGCAGAACCCGTCGGCGTCCGGCACGGACAGGAACATGCTCGGGTAGCCCATGAAGTTCCCCGAGTCCACCGCCACCACCCGCTCCGCGGGCAGCAGGTCGTCCAGGGCGATCGACAGCGTCCGGGGGTCGATGCGGCGGCCGTCGCCCTCGTCCTCGTACGGCACGTCCCGCCAGCGGACCTGCGCGGCGATGCGGTCCCGCAGGGCCCCCGACCGGTAGCCGGCCCCGCCGCCCTGGCCGGCGCCGGCGTCCAGGGCGGCGGCGGCGGCCCGCGCGGTGAGCGCCACGTCACCGGTCACCCCCAGGGCGACGGGCCGGTGCGCGCCGAGAGCCGACGCGTCGTCGTCCACCTGGGCCACGACCGCGCCCGGGCCGATCAGCGTGCCGTGCCGCAGCGTCCACATGTTCAGCGAGCAGCCCCAGCCGACGACCAGGTCGGCGCCGCGGATCAGCTCGGCCGCCAGCGGCGACGCGAAGCCGCCGCTCACGTCCAGGTCCCACGGGCTGCCCCGGAACAGCCCCTTGGCCGCGGCCGAGGTGGCGAGCAGGGCGCCGCAGCGGCCGGCCAGGCGCTCCAGGTCGGCCCGCGCCCCGGCGACCCGCGCCCC
>JASHPR010000055.1 GCA_030038015.1 Streptosporangiaceae bacterium | reverse complement strand
CATGTCATGGGTGATGGGGTCGTTGGCCACGACCTCACCCACGGCTTCCCGGATGGGCAGCCCGGAGCGGATCATCTCCTCGTCGTAGTTCAGCAGCTCGATCGTCACGTCTTCGTAGACGTGCGCCCGGCACAGCAGCGTGAAACCCTCTTCGCGCTCGAAGTCGGGGAGCGCGAACGTCGAGTACTTGTCCAGTTCCACGTCGTCGCCGTCGAGCAGGAACGACTTGCAGGAGGAGCACTGCCCCTCCTTGCAGCCGTGCATGAGCATGATGCCCTGCGCGAACGCGGCCCGCAGGACGGTCTGCTCCTCGTCGACCTCGATCTCGATGCCGACCGGCTCGAACCTGACAACGTGCTTATCGCCCATCGTCACCTCATCGAAGAAAGCGGTCACCCAGACCGGGGAGCGGGAGGGAACGCTGAACCTCCCGCCCCCTGGCTCGATCGCACTGGCGCGAGCGCCGCTCAGCTGTCGGTCTTCGCGAACCGGCCGGCCGGGCCGCCGGCGCGGTACTTCGCGGCGTAGGCCTCGCGCTCCTCCGGGGTCATCTCGTTGAACAGGACGTTGGGGCTCTGCAGCGGCGGGCAGCGGCGCAGGTGGTCCAGCGTCCACATCTTCTTCGGGTCGAGGTTCAGGTGCGGCTGGGCGGTCATGGTGTTGCCGTCGTCGCGGACGAAGCCCATGTCGGACACCACGTCGGCCCAGTTCCAGCCGTGGTACAGGGTCTCCCACTCGCGGTGGCCGATGAGCTGGCCCATGTTCGGCGTCTGCCGGCCCTGGAACACGGGCCGGAACGCCTCCACGTCGGTCCACCGGCATTCCTCGTGGCAGTACGTCCGCACCACCCCGTCGACCTCGGCGTAGACCATGTCCTCGCGGACCAGGCACGGGACCATGCAGGTCCAGCACCGGTTCGGGTACTGGTAGTCGACGTCCTCGAAGACGATCGGGTTGTGCCCGTTCGGCTCCGCCAGGCGGGCGTAGTTCTCCCACCACTTGCCGTACTTGTCATACCAGCCCGGGTACTTGTACTCGAACCATTCGAAGTCCTTGTCGGTCATCGGGTCGATCCGCCAGTAGTTGGCGAGCCAGCCGGTGGCGAAGAACTGCGCGACCTCGTGCACGTAGCCCTTGTTCCAGATCTGGTTCCAGGCTTCCTCGATCAGGTCGTGCGGGATCCTCAGGCCGTACTTCTCCAGCGGCACGAGGTAGCTGCGGTAGTAGTCGTCGTAGATCCACCGGCGCCACATCTCGGCGTAGGACTCGCGGTCCTTGCGCCGGTCCTTGGTGCCGTACTCGATGAACGTGCCGATGGCCGCGTCCACCACGCGGTGGTTGTTCCACCAGGCGTAGCGCAGGTCGCGCTCGAGCAGCTGCTGGTTCTCCTCGTCCGACAGCGCCATCAGCAGCGTGGCGTAGCCATTGGAGATGTGCCGCGACTCGTCGGACTGCACCGAGTGGAACACCGTCGGCAGCAGGTAGTCGCCGTTGGCGGCCGCCTCGGCCGGCATGGCCACGAACAGGGTGTTCGTGAATGCGGTCTCCGCCACGATCGTCAGGTAGATCGAGGCGGCGGTGATGGCGTCACCGGTGATGAAGCCCTCGGCGAACTGCCGCCCGATCGTCCCGCAGTAGTCGTCGTGGAAGCCGCGCAGGCTCTGGTTGAAGCCGGCCGGGTCGATGTAGTTCTGCATGTACAGGCGCTTCAGGTTCTGCTGGATCGTCGAGTGCCTGACCTCGTCGATCATCTGGATCGCCTGGCCGTTGTGCAGCTCCGGGTTCGGCACCGTGCGGAACAGCAGCGGCATCGCCCGCGCCGCGGAGATCTCGGGCAGCGGGATGATGGACAGGAACAGCTTCTGCCACTCCAGCCAGCGCTCCTGCACCTGCCGGAACATGTTGCCGCGGATCGCGCCGTCCTCGGCGCCGTACACGCGGTGGTCCTTTTCTTCCTGCATGGGGAAGTAGGACCGCAGCACCTGCTTGAGCGGGTCCTTCTTCTGCGCCTTGCGGAAGGTGTAGTCAGTCCCGTACTGCGCGACTGGCTCATGGTACTTGGGCTCCCAGGCCAGTTCCTGGATCTTCTGGTGGGCCCTGGCCACACTCTGGCGACTCATCGTCACCCCTTTCTCGCCGGTTTCCGGGGTCCGGGGCCCGAGCTCCCGAAGGCCGGGCCCCGCAGGCTGCACCCAACAGCCCCGAAAGTCCTTGTGTCCTGCATCACATCGCAAAAGCCAAGGTCATGAACTCTCAACATGAGACAGTGCTTCTCCACGGGCGCCCGTCACAGCTCGTCGAACGCGGCGCGGATGGCCGCCAGGTCCTGCCTGGTCTGCTCGGAGGCCTGCCGGCTCCCCTCCTTGGCCGGGATGATGCCCAGCGTGCGGAGCAGTTCGGCCGCGGGCGGGCCCGGATCCCCGGCCTCGCCCAGGACCGGGTGCAGCCCGTCGGCGGCCAGGTGGTGGAACACCAGGTTGACGATGCTCCACGGGTTGTAGGTCTCCGCCCCGTTCCAAGGGCTGCCGGTCTTGCCGTGAGCGTCCATGCGCCCAGGAAAACCTCACACCGGCTGAACCGGCGGTCTCATCTTGAGACAGTGCCCGACGACAACGGATTTACTTTGTAAGGACGGGTGAAGGCCGGATCCGGTACCACACTGGCTGAGGCCTCGAGGGAGCCCTCAGCCGGAGAACATGAGGTAGGCACGCAGATGACACAGGCGTCACCGCCGCCGCAGACGTCACGGGAGCAGCTCGCCGAGGCCAGGGTCCGGTTCCTGCAGGCCGAACCGGTCGACTCCGCAGCGGTGCGTAAGCCCATCCTCGCCTCGTGGTGGCGCTCGCGCGACTGGCACGTGGCCGCCGACCGCGTCGACCTGGACTTCCTGCACGAGCCCGACCTGGAGACCACGCTGGCCCGCAGCGCCGAGCCGGTGCTGCACAAGCTGCACGAGGAACTGAGCGGCCAGCCGATCAGCATCATCCTGTGCGACGCCGACGGGCTGGTGCTGTCCCGGCTGACCGGGGACCACGACCTGGAGCGCGCCCTGGACGGCATCAAGCTGGCCCCCGGCTTCAGCTACGCCGAGGACCGGGTCGGCACCAACGGCATCGGCACCGCGCTGGAGGCAGGCGGCCCGGCCCACGTGTTCGGGCACGAGCACTACGCCGAGGCCCTGGACCGCTTCGGCTGCGCCGGGGTGCCCATTCACGACCCGGTGTCCGGCAAGACCGTCGGCGTGATCGACCTGACCTGCTGGCGCAAGGACGCCGACCCGCTGATGATCTCGCTGGTCAAGGCGACCGCCGACCAGATCACCCAGGCCCTGGTCACGGCCAGCAGCAGCCGGGACATCGAGCTGTTGCAGGAGTACGTGCGGGCCTCCCGCCGCACCGGCGGCATCGTGCTGGCGCTCGGCAACGACGTCGTCATGCTGAACGACCACGCCCGCACGCTGCTCGACCCCGCCGACCAGGCCGCGCTGATCGGCCATGCCACCGAGGCGCTCGCCCGGCGCAGGACCGGCGCCGTGACCGTGGACCTGCCCAGCGGCGTGGTCGCGCGGATGTCCTGCCGGCGGATCGGCCGCGACAGCCCATTCGCCGACGGCGTGGTGCACATCAAGCTGGCCTCCACCGTGGCCGGCGCGGTCAACGTGCCCGCGCCCAGGTCGCCCATGTGCCTGCCCGGGCTGGTCGGAAGCGCCGTGCTGTGGCTGCGCGCCTGCCGCGAGACCGAGGCGCTCTACCACACGGCCGACTGGTTCACCCTGGAGGGCGAGCCGGGCGTGGGCAAGCTGGCCCTGGCCCGGGCCGTGCACCAGCGCCGGAACCCGGCCTCGCCGTTCCACGTGCTCGACGCCGAGTCGGCGGGCCCGGACTGGCTGGTCAAGAGCCGCCGCGAGCTGCTCGACGGCCGGGGCATGCTGGTCATCCGGCACGTCGACGCGCTGAACGCCAGGCAGATGCACGCGCTGGCCAGCGCGCTGGGCGAGGCGAGGGCCGCTGGCCGCCAGGCCGAACTGCGCGTCGCGGTCACGCTGAACCGCAAGCAGGCCACCGCCGACCTGACCCGGCTGCTGCGGTTCTTCCACGGCACCGTGGAGCTCCCGCCGCTGCGTCACCACATAGAGGACCTGCACGAGCTGGTGCCGTTCTTCCTGGCCCGGCTCAGCCAGCAGGGCCGGCTGACCTGCTCCACCGAGGCCATGCAGCTGCTGCTGCGGCACAGCTGGCCTGGAAACACCGAACAGCTCTGGCAGGTCCTCCGCCAGGTCGTGCAGCGCCGCCGGGCCGGCGCGATCACGCCGCGGGACCTGCCGCCGGAGTGCTGGACGGTGAGCCGGCGGCTGCTGTCCCCGCTGGAGGCGATCGAGCGGGACGCCATCGTGCAGAGCCTGCAGGACCACGACGGCAACAAGGTCCGGGCTGCCGAGGCGCTGGGCATGTCCCGGGCCACGATCTACCGCAAGATCCACGAGTACGGGATCGTCACCACCGGCAGCTGAAGCGGGCCGCTGGTTCAAATTGAGATCACATATGTCCGGTCATCGGCGTACGGATCCAGTAAGCCGCGCTGACGCGCGGGACGCTGCTCTCAGGGAGGGAAGCCGATGACCACTGTTGACGCAACCCCCGGCGGATCCGCCTCGACCGAGGAAGCACCCCCGGTGGGGCCCTTGGCCGGCGACCCGTCCATCTTCGGGCTCGGCAGCTTCATCGCCGGCTCCGTGACGCTCGGCCTGGCCCTGGTCGGCGTGGTGCCGGCCGGCGTGCTCGGCGCCCCTCTCGCGATCATCCTGGCTGCCACGTCTCTCGGCCTGCTCATGGCCACCGCCTGGTGCGCGATCCTCGGCCAGAGCGCGGTGGCCGCGGTGTTCGGCATCTTCGGCACCTTCTGGCTCAGCTACGCCGTGCTCGTGCTCGGCCTGGACCACAACTGGTTCGCCATCACCGCCACCGCCGTGCTCGCCACGGTGAGGCTGTTCCTGCTCACCTGGCTGATCATCATCGTCATGCTTACCCTGTCCACGCTGCGCCTGCCCTCGGCCTTTACCGCGGTGTTCGCGCTCGTCGACCTGGCCCTGCTCCTGCTGCTGCTCGCCTACGAGGAGACCTCGGCGGCAGGCGTGCCCTCCTCGGGCCTGCTGAAGGCCGGCGGTTCCGTGGTGCTGGTGTTCGCCGCGCTCGGGGCCTACCTGTTCTTCAGCGCGTCCCAGGCGGGCACCGGCGGCAAGGCGCTGCCGCTCGGCCCTCCGCTGATGCACTGATCCCCTGCCGGCTGCTCCGGAGCCTCAGCCCTCCCCGGTGCGGGACACCGGGGAGGGCTGAGGCGCCTGGGCTACTCCACGGGCACCGGGGTGGTCAGCACCCGGTCCGCCGCCCATCTCGCTCGCTGTCCTGCACGACCAGCGCCCGACCCGCCGCATCGTGGCCTGCACCGAGTGTGGGCTGTACTGGGACGCAGGCTCGGAACCGGCCAAGTGCCGAAACGACGATCACCTCGTGCGGCGCGCTGGCGGCTGAAGGCTGGCCGCGCGCCGGAAGGTCTGCCGGCACACCATTCCCCGTCCTGCTCGGCTCCGCGCGACGCGGCACGGCACCGGCGAGCTAACGCTGTATCGGGTGCCAGCGCCGGCCAAGCTCAGCCGAGGGTGCCCGGCGCGGCTCCGGGCTCACCGGGATCGCGGCTGCGGGCGGAAAGTGAAGAGCGGGCCGCTGGGCAGCGCGGCGCCGTCGGCGCGGTGCAGCCGGTTCGCGCCCACCCCGGTCAGCGCGGCGGTATCCAGCGCGTCAAAGGCCAGCTCGCCGAACCCGCTCGCCGCGGACCAGGCCCGGATCTGCGGCGTGAGGTCGGGCGGCCTCCGGTGCCTGGTCCAGATCACCGTCGCGCCCGGCTGGCACATGGCGGCCGACGCCTCGACCGTCCGCCGGATGTCCCCGTCGCTGACGTTCCCGAAGATGCCGCACAGGAGCAGCACGCCGGCGGGCAGCGCGTCGGCGAAGCTGGCCGCCGTCCCCGCGTCGGCCTCACGGACCTCGACCTGGGACAGCCCGGCCTGCGCGGCGGCCCGGCGGGCCGCCGCGGCGTTGCGGGGGTCCAGCTCCACCAGGACGGCGCGCACCTCGTCGCGGCGCGGGTGCCCCGGCAGCACCCCGATGACGTCGCGGCCCTGCCCGGCGCACAGGCTGATCAGGCGCACCGGCCCGGCCGGCGCCCGGCCGATCGCCTCGGACAGGCGCAGCCTGACCTGCCGCAGCCGGGCACTCAGCGACGAGGACGGGCCGTCGTAGGCCGCGTGCCAGGCTGCCCAGTCCCTCATGCACCGTATTGTCGCGCACCGCGGCCCGCGGCCCCATTGTGCTGTCACCCGCCGCCGGCCTTAGTGTCACGCCATGAGCCTTCAGCACCGCCTGGCCGACATCAGCCTCAAGGCCATGAGCCAGGCCCACCGCGCCATCCTCCACGCGACCGGCGGCCGGGTCCTCGGCTCGGCCTTCGGGATGCCGGCCGTGGAACTGCAGACCGTGGGGCGCAGGTCCGGCCTGCCGCGCACGACCATGCTGACCGCGCCGGTCATCGACGGGGACCGGATCGTGCTCGTGGCCTCCAAGGGAGGCGATGACCGCAACCCCGACTGGTACCGCAACCTGATGGCCCACCCGGAGGCGGAGCTGACCGTGCGGGGCGAGCACCGGCTGGTGCGGGCACGCCGGGCGTCGCCGCAGGAGAAGGCCGAGCTGTGGCCGCGGGTGGTGGCGGCGTACCGGGGCTACGCCGGGTACCAGCGGCGCACCGAGCGCGACATCCCGCTGGTGATCTGCGAGCCGCGCTGAACCGGCCCGCCCGGTTGCGCGCGGGAAAGCTTCAATAATGGAATAGCGTTCGGCCGGGCGGGTGCCGCCCGGCCGTGAGCCCAGTGGAGGTATCCCGTGGAAACGCCGCTGACCCCCGTTGACTTCGCCCGCAGGACCCGCCGCCTGCACGGCTCAAGGGAGGCGGTGGTCGACGGGGACCTGCGGCTGACCTACGAGCAGTTCTTCGACCGCTGTGACCGGTGGTCATCGGCCCTGCAGGGCCTCGGCGTGCGGCAGGGCGACCGCGTGGCCACGATCGCCCCGAACACCCACGCCCAGCTGGAGGCGTTCTACGCGGTGCCGCAGATCGGGGCGGTGCTCGTGCCGGTCAACTACCGGCTGACCGCGGACGACTTCGTCTACATCGTGAACCACTCGGGCGCCACGGTGGTCTGCGCCGACCAGGATTACCTGGACGTCGTGGGCAGGGTCCGTGACCAGATGCCGGAGGTCGGGCATTTCGTCGCGCTGCGCGGGGCACGGGACGGCTGGCTGGATTACGAGGCCGCCATCCGGGCCGCTGGCCCCCGGTTCAGCCGGCCGGAGATCGGCGAGCGGGACCTGCTCACGATCAATTACACCAGCGGCACCACCGCGCGCCCCAAGGGCGTGATGATCACCCACCGGAACGCGGCGATGAACACCATCGGCACGCTGCTGCACCTGCCGATCGGCGTGGGCGAGCGCTACCTGTGGACCCTGCCGATGTTCCACGCGAACGGCTGGACCTACACCTGGACGGTCACGGCAGCCGGTGCCACGCACATCTGCCTGCCCAAGGTCGATCCCGTCGAGGTGTTCCGGCTGATCAGGGAGGAGAACGTGCGGTGGCTGTGCGCGGCGCCCACGGTGCTGATCTCGCTGGCCAGCGCCCCGGCCGAGGCCCGCGGCGAGGTGCCGCCCGGCGTGCACGTGGTGACGGCCGGCGCGCCGCCCGCGGCGGCAACGATCGAGCGGCTGGAAGGGGAGTCCGGCTGGGAGGTCACGCACGTCTACGGGCTGACCGAGACCGCCCCATTCATCACGGTCTGCGCCCCGCTGCCAGAGCACCAGGAGCTGTCCGCCGCCGACCGGGCCGTGGTCAAGGCGCGGCAGGGCGTCGAGCTGATCACCTCCGGTGAGCTCCGGGTTGTCGACCCGGAGGGCAGGGAGGTGCCCGCCGACGGGCAGACCCTCGGCGAGATCGTGGTCCGCGGGAACGTCGTGATGGACGGCTACTACCACGACCGGGAGGCGACGAAGCGGGCCATGGGCGACGGCTGGTTCCACACCGGTGACGCGGCTGTCGTGCACCCCGACGGCTATGCGGAGATCCGCGACCGGATCAAGGATGTGATCATCAGCGGCGGCGAGAACATCTCGTCGGTCGAGGTCGAGGCGACGCTGCTGCGCCACCCGGCGGTGCAGGAGGCCGCGATCGTCGGCCTGCCGCACCAGAAATGGGGCGAGGCGCCGTACGCGTTCGTGGTCCTGCGCGAGGGGGCCGACGCGACCGAGGCGGAGCTGATCGCGTTCATCCGGGACCGGCTCGCGCACTTCAAGGCCCCGCATGGCGTGACGTTCGTCGAGGAGCTGCCGAAGACCGCGACCGGCAAGATCCAGAAGTTCGTGCTGCGCGAGGGCGCCCCGAACCTGGCCCGCCAGTAGCGCGCCGCGCCCGTGGGCCGGAAACGTGGCCGGGCAAGACGTCGAAGCCCGCGCGCCAGGAACGGTGGCGGGGCAAGACTGTCGGTGCCCGGCCGTAGGGTCGGAGCATGACTTCCGCACCGATCATCCTGGTCCCCGGGTTCTGGCTCGGCGCGTGGGCGTGGGATGACGTCGTCCCCGTTCTCCGCGCCGACGGGCACGACGTCACGGCGATCACACTGCCCGGCCTGCAGTCGGCCGATGCCGACCGTTCCGCGGTCACCCTGGCCGATCACGTGGACACGATCTGCGCGGCGGTGACGGCCGCGGGAGCGCCCGCCGTGCTCGCCGTGCACAGCGGCGCCGCCGTTCCCGGGTACGCGGCGAGCGACCGCATCCCCGAGCTCATCGCGGCCATGGTTTACGTCGACACCGGCCCGGCGACGGGCGCGATCAATCCCGGCTTCGACGGCGCCGAGTGGCCGCTGCCCTCGTGGGAGGAGCTCGGCGAGAACCTCGACGGGCTCAGCGATGAGCAGCTCGCGACGTTCCGGCGGCGCGCCGTGCCCGAGCCGGGCGCCGCGCTGCGCGAGGGCCCCGTGCTGGCCAACGACGCCAGGCTCGACGTGCCGAGCACGATTATCTGCACGTCGGCCACGTCCGAGCAGATCAAGGAGTGGGCCAGGGAGGGGTACGCGTGGCTCGGCGGCCTGGCCGAGCTGCGCGAGGTCAGCTACGTCGACCTGCCAACCAGCCACTGGCCGATGTGGTCGCGGCCGCGGGACCTGGCCGCGGTGATCGGCGGCATCGCGTGGCGGCCGCCGGCGGGCTGACCGGCGCCCCTTCCTGCCCGCGCCACGGTGC
>JASHPR010000620.1 GCA_030038015.1 Streptosporangiaceae bacterium | reverse complement strand
GCCGCGGCCGCCGTGCCCGCGGCCGCCGGCCCGGCGGCTGGGCGCCAGTCCAGCCACGGCTCCTGGCGCAGGATCGCCTCGTGCAGCCGGGCCAGCCCCGGGCTGGGGTCGATCCCCAGCTCCTCGGCAAGCCTGCCGCGCAGGTCCTGGTACGCCTGCAGCGCGTCGGCCTGCCGGCCGCACCGGTACAGGGCAAGCACCCGCTGCCCGCAGAGCCGCTCCCGGAGCGGGTGCGCGGCGACCAGGCCGTCCAGCTCGCTGGCCAGGCTGGCATGGCGGCCGCAGGCGAGGTCCGCCTCCACCCGGTCCTCGGTCGCGGCAAGGCGGGCTTCTTCCAGCCTGATCACGTCGGCCTGCGCGAAACCGAAGTCGGCGACGTCGGACAGGGCCGGGCCGCGCCACAGGGCGAGCGCCTCGCGCAGCCGGGCGGCGGCCGCCTCGGGCCGGCCCCCCGCCATGTCGTCCCTTGCCGCGGCGACCAGGCCGTCGAACCGGTGCGCGTCGAGCTCGCCCTCGCCGAGGACGATCCGGTACCCGGGAGGCTGCGTCACCACAGCGTCCGACCGGCTGCCCAGGGCGCGGCGCAGCCTGGAGATGTACACGCGGAGCGTGGCCATGCAGTGCGGCGGCGGCTGGCCGGCCCACAGGTCATCGGCCAGCCGGTCGGCCGACACAACCTGGCCTGCGGACAGCAGCAGCCGCGCGAGCAGGGTGCGTTCCCGCAGCCCGCCCAGGTCCCTGGCCAGGCCGCCGTCGCTCACTTCAACGGACCCGAGGATGCGGAATTCGACGATGGCCACCACCTCCCCAATGGGGCCTTGCGCCTAATGGTAGGCGGGCATTTCGGCCAAAGCACGCGGCAATGGGCCGCGAGGCCCGCCACACCGGCATTGAGCCGGCGTTCAGCTTCCTGCCAGCACTTGTACCAGACCCGCAGGGCAGGCGAGGCCCACTATCGGTCACTGGCCGGAGAACCAGCCGGGCACGTCGGGCCGGAACAGCTCCGGCGGCGGGTCACGTGGGCACGGCGGCGGCCATCCGGCGAACCGCCTCGGTGATCAGTTCCGGCGAGGTGCCGATGTTCAGCCGGGCGAACCTGTTCCCCTGCGTGCCGAAGCCCGGGCCCGGGCTGAGCGCGACCCGGCCCCGGTCAAGGAACGCGGCCGCCGGGTCGTCGCCGAGGCCGAGCGCCCGGCAGTCCAGCCAGGCCAGGAAGCTGGCCTCGGGCGCCAGGTACCGCACGCCGGCCAGGTGCTCCGCCAGCAGCCGGCTCAGCAGCGACCGGTTCTCGTCGAGCTGTCCGAGCAGCGCGTCCAGCCACGGCAGCCCGCCGCTGAACGCCGCCACCGACGCGAGCACGCCGACCTGGCCGGGCAGCAGCGCTTCCCAGCGCTCCGCCAGCACCGCGGCATACCGCGCCGATCCGGCCACCGCCAGCCCGCATTTCAGCCCGGGAATGTTCCATGCCTTCGACGCTGACGAGAAGGTTATTGAACGGGTGGTCATCTCGTGGTCGAGCGAGCCGAACGGCACGTGGTGCGCGCCCGCAAGGACCAGCGGCGCGTGGATCTCGTCGACCAGCAGGACGGCGCCGCGCCGCTGGCAGATATCGGCCACCGTGGCAAGCTGCTCGCGCGACCAGACCCGGCCGACCGGGTTGTGCGGGCTGCACAGCAGGTAGGCGCCGACGCCATCGCCGGCCAGGGCCCGGTCGATGGCCTCGGGATCGAGGTCGTGGCGGCCGTGCTCGTCCCGCCGCAGCGGCGCCTCGACCACGCGGCGGCCGGACAGGCGCAGCCGGTAGAAGAACGGCGGGTAGACGGGCGGGTTGATGACGATCCCGGAGCCGGGCGGCGTGACCGCCTGGATCACCTCGGCGACCCCGGTCATGACGTCGGGGATCGCGAAGATCATGGACGGGTCCGGCGACCAGCGCAGCCGCTTGGCGGCAAAGGCAGCGAACGCCTCGCCGAGCTCGCCCTTGTGCCCGTAGCCGCAGTCGCCGATGGCGAGCGCGGCGGTTGCGGCCTCGACGATCGGCGCGGCGAGGTCGAAGTCCATCTCGGCGACGAACGCCGGGAGCACGTCCGGCGGGTGGGTGCGCCACTTGACGCTCTTCCGCTGCCTGAGCGCGTCCAGCGAGCAGCGCCCGAGCATGACGTCCACTCGTGGATGGTAACTCCGTGCGGTTATGCGAGGATCGTGCCGTGCCTGGGGACTGGGCCAGGCCGGTCGTGCACTGGGAGATCGTGGCCCGCGACGCCGGGCGCCAGGCGGCTTTCTGCCGCGGGCTGTTCACCTGGGCGATCGGCGAGGGCCCGATCATGTAGGTACCGCCCGGGCCCGGCGGCCCGGAGCCGGGGCCCGGCGGTCACATCCGCCAGGGCGACCGCCCGGGGGTGGTGCTCTGCCCGGCGGCCTGCGCCTGTCCGTCTCCGCGCAGGCATCGCCGGCGGGCGTGGTCAAACGGGACCCGGGAAAAAAGATGATATCAATATAGTGATAGTGCGGCCGGGCGGAAGGAGAACCGCCGTGAACCCTGCCAAGGGGCCGCCTGTGACCGTACCGAAGGAGGTCGGCCGGTGAGCGTTGATACCGGCGGCGCTGGCCCCGCGCCGTCCTGGCTGCAGGGCCCGGAGGTCCATGAGCGCGCCGCCGCGACGGCGCCGGGCTGGCCAGTGCTCGGCGGGATCGCGGCCGCGGGTCTCGCCGGGATCGCGCTCATCGCGGCGGGCGGCGCGCTGCGCTCCGCCCCGCTGATCGTCATCGGCATCGTGCTGCTGCTGGCGGCGTGCGCCGCGGCGCGCGGGCTGACGCCCGTGGCCCCGGGAGAGGCCAGGGTTGTGCAGGTGGGCGGCCGTTACGCGGGAACCATCCGCAGCGATGGGCTGGTGTGGGTGAATCCGGCCGCGCAGCGGCACAGGATCTCTACCAAGATCCGCAATCACGAGACCGTGCCGGCGAAGGTCAACGACGCCGACGGCAACCCGATCGAGATCGCCGCCGTGGTCGTCTGGCAGGTCGAGGACACCGCCAAGGCGGTGTTCGGCGTGGATGACCTCACCGAGTTTGTCGCGGTCCAGGCCGAGGCCGCGGTCCGGCAGGTAGCCAGCAACTATCCGTACGACGACCACGAGGGCAGGCTGTCGCTGCGCGGCGCGGCCGGGGAGATCAACGCCCGGCTGGCCGAGCAGATCATCCTGCGGGTGGCGCCGGCCGGGGTGCGGGTCATTGAGGCGCGGCTGACCCGGCTGGCCTACGCGCCCGAGATCGCGCATGCCATGCTGCGGCGCCAGCAGGCCGGAGCCATGGTCGCCGCCCGGCAGAGGATCGTGGACGGGGCGGTCGGAATGGTGGAGTCCGCGCTCGCCAGGCTTGACGCCGACGGGCTCGTGGACCTGGACCCGGAGCGCAAGGCCGCCATGGTCAGCAACATGCTCGTGGTCCTGTGCAGCGACCACCCGACGCAGCCGGTCATCAACACCGGAACCCTCTACCAGTAACGCAGGGCCAGGCCGACGCGTGGCAACTCAGCGGAAGACCATCCTTCTCCGGCTGGACCCGGCGGTGCACGACGCGCTTGCCCGGTGGGCAGCCGACGAACTGCGCAGCACCAACGCGCAGATCGAGCTCGTGCTGCGCCGCGCGCTCGCCGAGGCCGGAAGGCTGCCGGGGAAGGTCTCGCCGATGCGCCGTCCCGGCCGCCCGCGCAAGGAGGCCGACGGCTGACGCCCCCCGGCGATGGGGCGATGATGACCGCAGGGCCCGGCGGATGTTCAGATGGGGCATGGTCACAACGCGGCACAGCGGGCTGTGGACACTCGAGGATCGCTTCGCCTCTCCCTGGCAGTACCTGCCGGTCGAGGTTCCTGACGGCGCGGCGGGGCTGCGGGCCGAGCTGGAGTACGACCGCTCGGAGGCCGTGCTCGACCTTGGCTGCATCGGCCCCGGGGGGTTCCGCGGCTGGTCCGGCGGGGCCCGCAGGTGGTTCGTGATCACTGCGGACGCCGCGACGCCCGGCTACCTGCCCGGCAGCCTCGAGCAAGGCACGTGGCAGATAGTGGTCGGCCTGCACCGGGTGCCGCCGGGCGGCGCCGAGTACCGCCTGACGGCCGAGGTCGCCACCAGGCCGGGAGAGCT
>JASHPR010000619.1 GCA_030038015.1 Streptosporangiaceae bacterium | reverse complement strand
CCGTACTCGGCGAACAGCCCGGCGATGAGCGGGGCGAGGCCCAGGCGGCCATCTGGGCCACGGTGGCGACCCGTGAGGATCGCCGGGGGTTGGCGCTGCTGTCGGTCAGCGCGGCCGTGGCCGCCCCGGTGACCAGGCACGATCAGGGTGATTGGCACCGGCTGCTCCGTGATCGGCTCAGCGCTACTGCGCCGGGCTGGACCAGATCACCACGGCCAGCGCCAGCACCGCCGGCGATAGCGTGAACCCAGCCTGATACGAGGTGGTGCCCATGCCCGAGGTCGTGGTGCCGCTGACCATCCGTGAGCTGACGGCCGAGGACCTGCCGTCGTGTGCCTGGCTGGGATCGGCCACCTATCTCGCCAGCGTCGCCAGGGCGCTGGAACGCGCCCGGCGCGGCGAGGCGGACTACCTCGCGGTCTGCCCGCCGCCTGGCCTGCCGGTAGCACTCGGCGGGGTCGACTACGCCAAAACCCCTGGTGCGGGAAGGCTGCAGCAGCTGGCGGTGCACCCCGCGCTGCAGTCGTGCGGGATCGGCACGCTCCTCATCTGTGCCGCCGAGCAGCGGATCCGTGCCCGCGGCCTGCACCGGGCCGAGCTGAAAGTAGAGGAATCCAACCCGCGGGCCCGTGCACTGTATGAGCGGCTCGGCTACCTCGCCTGCGGCCGCGAACCCGCCTCCTGGGACACCGAGGCGCCGGACGGAGCCATCACCCGCTACGAAACCATCTGCACGCTCATGCGCAAGGAACTGCCATAGCCCCAGGCCGGCATCACCACCGCCGAGTTGCTGGGTTCGTGCTTCCTGAAGCCGGGGTGCAGTGTGGCCCTGGGAAAGGAGACCTTCATGATCCAGGGCACTCTCATAGCGGAGAGCCTGCGCGTCGGGACGAACCTGGAGAACCTGACGCTGACTGTCCGCAAGATCAGCAGGTACCTGGCGCAGGGCGCCACGCCTGCCCAGCCAGACATCTGGACCGTCTTGGACTTCGAAGCCGACGAAGCGGGAGCCCGCGAGCTTGCGGAGGCATTCGCCGGGGTCCTCGATGACAAGCCAGTCCCCTGGTATGTCAACTTCCAATCTCCAGCGGAGAGCTTCGTGGTGTGGCCGGGCCGGATCTTCCGCTATCCGCGAGGCGACCCGGCTGGCCGTGCCGACGCCCAGGCGTACGGCCGCCAGCTCGGCATCCCCGAGCCGCAGCTGGACTGGACCGTGTGAGGTGCCGGTACCGCGGGAGTTCAGGCAACGCACGGTCAGCTGCCGCACGCTGGACCTTCCGGGGCTTATCCGGCTTGGCTGTTTATGGAGTCGAGTCGGCGGAGCTTGGCCCGGGTCTCCTCGGCGTCCGGGTGTTGCATGCCGTCGAGGATGTGTATGGCCTGCTGCCAGGCGTCGCGGGCCGCGGCGGTGTCGGCGGCGGCCGGACAGGTGGCGCCGGGTTGGCCGAGTACGTACGCGGCCAGGTGGAGTGCGCCTATCTGACGGAGCTGACCAGCGGCCAGCCGGTAATAAGCGACGGCTCGGTCATGATCGCCCAGCTGACATCCCGGACGTGCCGGACAGCAACGTCCTACCCAGGGGCCGTATCACTGGCTTGTTTCGCGCGAGCCTGCATGGGCATGGGACGGAGGACCGTCTGAGCCCGGCGGTGGCCTGCGCCCAGCGGCCGCTGCTCAGCCAGCCGATCAGCAGCACGGCGAGGCCGCAGCCGGCGATGACCAATCAGCCGACGTGGCTGGCCGGGGTGAGCCCCGCCCGCAGCGGGCCGTGCAGCGCCGAGGCCACGCCCGCCTGGGCGAGGGGCATCCCGGAGACGGCGGCGGTGGTGATCGGGAGGGTTCACCATGCCGAACGCGATGCCCAGAATCACGTAGGCAGCCATCAGCCAGCCAACGGAAGTGGCGGGGGTCAGGCCGGTCAGCATGAGAGCGCCTGCGGTACGGGAGCGCGACGTTCACGATCGTGGTGTCGACGGTGCCCATGAACAGGCTCAGGCAGCAGATGGCCAGGATCAGTAGCCGCCGCCGACGGCTGGGTTCGGGCGCAAGCTCCCTCGACGCTCGGTCTTCGGACACTTGTCACCTGCAGCTAACTTGTCGGGGCTGGCCTCGGGCAAGCAGGCCTTATGGCCGGGATCGGGTCGGGCCACGGTGGCGAGCAGTTGCCTGGTTTCGGCTTCGAGTTGGCGAATGAGGGCCAGATTGCGTTCGGCGTGCCCGTATGCCATGGTTCTTCTCCTGTCGGCTGCCAACGCGGCGCCATGCCGGGCACCATCAAGCCAGACCCGCAAAGCGGCCGCACCGGCCGGAATGAACGCCTCTAAGTCCCTCACCATGGCACTTGGCCGGGGGTTGCGTCCTCCCCGTTGACACCCAACGCAGATACCGGCTAGCGGGAAAACTGGAACGCCAGCCAGCATCACGACTTGGAGCGGGGAGGCGCGGCGCGGGTGCTCGCGCACGGCGCGCGGCGAGCCTGAGTCGGGTGGTCGGCGGGGTGTCTTGCGCTCCGGAGAGGCCTGCCCGACCGCCGCCAAGCTAGACGTGTACCAACCTGGTCGCGGAGTCGGATGCGAGCAGCCGGTCATGAACCGGACGTCGGTTGCCAGGCCGGGCCGGGCAAGCGCTGTCTCCGCCGGGTTACGCCGATCGCTGCGGCCTGTTCGCTCCGGCCGGGTGCGCCCGGCGGCTGGCGGTGGCGAGTATCATCACCAGGCCGGCTACTGCCCAGGCGGCGAGGATCCAGAGGTCGTTCCCGACGCCGTGGCCGCCGAAATAGACGGTTCCGGTGACCGCGCCGAGCGCCCGCGAAACCGGCAGCCACGAGGCGAACCAGCGGAAGAACCCGGGCACGAAGAGGGCCATGCCGGCCGGGCCGCCGCTGGCCGGGATGCCGATCACCAGGAACAGCAGCAGTGGGACCGCCGCCAGGGCTGGCAGCACCCGCGCCGCCGCGGCCGTGGGGATGACTACCGCCAGTGAGTAGAGGATCAGTATGCCAGCCAGCGTGAAGAAGTGGCCGGTGAGCGCGCCGAAGACCGGATCGGCAGCCAGCGCCGCCAGCAGCCCGGTCAGCACGCAGAACCCGGCCAGCCATCCGGCGTGCGCCAGGGGACGGGCGCGCTGGCCGGCGAGGGTGATGGCGATGCCTGCCACCAGGCTGGGAATCAGCACGGTGAGCGTGACGAAGAAGGAGGACAGGCCCTCGCTGTCGCCGGTGGGCAGCGGCACGGCGTCGATGACGTCGAGATGCTGGTGCGTGGCCGCTGACACGCTCTGGAAGGTTTCGGTCAGGAACTGCTGAGGGGCAAAGCCGCCCGCCCCGGCGACGGCCAGCTGCATCCCGCTGCGTCCGACGATGAGCGCACCGTCGACGGTGCGCTCACGAACAGCCCCGATCGCGGCCGCAGCGGTGCTGTAGGTGTGGACCGACAGGGCGCCGGGCGCGTGGGCGGCGACCGCAGACTCCAGCCCGGTGACCGCGGCGGGTGGGGCGACGACCGCCAGCGGGACGTCGTGAGGGGTGGGCTGGTGGAAGGCGCCAACGAAAGACAGCGACAGGCAGAGCCCCAGGGCAAGCGCCGCCCCGCACACGGCGGCAAGCTGTCGTTGCGAAGATTCCATCGTGACCTCCTTCGAGCTCGCGGGGGGAATCGGGCGGATTCACCTCGCCATGATATCATCGCTCGATGATATCATCACTTGATGATAATCACATCGATCCGTGCTCGTCAACCCACGGAGGAGGCTGCTGATGGCCAGAACCGGGCGCCCGCCGGGCGGCACCCGCAACCGGGAGGCGATCCTCGCGGCCGCCGCACGCCAGTTCGCCGAGCTCGGCTACGACCGCACGTCCATGCGCGCGGTCGCCGCCGAGGCCGGCGTCGACCAGGCCCTGATCGCTCACTACTTCGGCTCCAAGCATCAGCTGTTCGTCGCCGCCACCGAGTTCCCGCTCGATCCCGCCAAGATCCTTCCCCAGGTGCTGGACGGCGACCGCGGCACGATCGGCCAGCGCCTCGTGCGGACCCAGCTCATGCTGCTCGAGGATCCGGACGCCAGAAGGCGGCTGACCGGCCTGGTCCGGGCCGCATCATCCGAGCCGGAAGCAGCCCGGATGATGCGCGAGTTCCTCACGCGCGAGATGGTCGGACCGGTCGCGCAGGCACTCGGGGCCGATGAGCCGGAACTCCGCGCCAGCCTGGTCGGATCGCAGATCATCGGCCTGCTGATGACCCGCTACATCATCGAACTAGAGCCGCTGGCCTCGCTGCCGGCCGAGCGCGTCACAGACCTGGTCGCCCCCACCCTGCAGCGCTATCTCACCCGCCCGCTGACACAGGAAGAAGACTGACAGCCGCGCCGGCAAGCCATCCGCACCTCGCCGGTGGCAAGCCCGGCCGCCCACCCCACACCGCCGGAAGCTGGGCCAGGGCGTGCTGCGCACCGAGCAGTGGTGGCCGGCCTGCGGGCGGCCGCGGCCGCGCACCTGTCGCCGGCCCGGCAGCTGCAGGTCGCCACTGCTCTGGACATGATCGCCGCCGTCGAGGCACGGCTGCAGCCGCTGCGCCACCAGTTGCTCGATGCTGCCCGGCACCTCACCGGCGCGAAGGTGCTGGCCGCCCGGCTGTGTGGAGCCGGCCGGTCACCGCGCTGGCGCTCGCTTGCTGGCTGCGTGTCTCCGCGCGGGTCTACGGCGACGACGGCGGGTTCCCGAACGGCTCGCTGTCCTCAAACCCCATCGTGTCGGCAAGCTGACCGAGTCATTCAGCCCTGTCCGTCAAAGCGGGGCAACCCCATCCTGCCCAGCTGGCACTGGGAGGTCGAGTTCATGGCCGATGGATCTGTTGACGTCGAGCGCCATGAGTGCGCAGATAATTCAGGTGGCCTGGGCGCGCATCGCATCAAGGAGGCAGCTGACGTGCGGCAGGTTGTCACCTTCGATGCTTACGGCACTCTTATCGACTTCCGGCTGTCAGATGCCGTGCGGCAGATTCTCGCCGGCCGCTTGGCGATGGATGGCGTTGACAGCGAGGAGTTCCTTGACGACTTCCGGGTCATGCGCTTCCAGGCCGTGCTCGAGCCCTACCGCGCCTACCGCGAGGTCTTGCGGTCGAGCCTGCAGGCCGCCATGCGGTTGCACGGCATCCCCCATTCACCGTCCGACGGTGACGCGCTCGTCGCCGCGGTGCCTGCCTTCGGGCCGTTCCCGGAGGTGCCAGACGCGCTGCGGGCGCTGAAGTCCCTCGGCTGCGAGATCGCGATCATCTCGAACACCGACGATGATCTCATCAAGCACAACGTCGCGCGCATCGGCGTGGACTTCGATCACGTCATCACCGCGCAGCAGGCCCGGGCGTACAAGCCGGCCCGCCAGGCCTTCGAGTACGCGTACGCGGTCATGGACATCCCGTCGGCCCGGGTGAGCCACGTGGCGCAGGGGTGGGAGTACGACCTCATCCCGACCCGTGACCTGGGCCTGCGGCGCCGTGTCTGGATCAACCGGTACGGGCGGCCAGGCAGTTCCCTCTACCGGCCTTACGACGAGCTGCCCGACCTGTCGGCCGTGCCGGCCCTGCTCGGCGCGGGGCACGCGGCATGACGCAGGTCCGGGTTCCGGACCGGTTCGATCGAGCCGCTGCCGGATCGCAGGCAACCTGACGCGACGCGCGGCATGCGTTTGGCTATGGATAGCTGCAAGTATGGGCGGCAAAGGGCTCCACAAGCTGCTCAGCGTGCCTCAACCCCGACAGCGATCTTTCCGCTTGCGGCCCGCGCCGGGACGCGACAATGCAGATACGACTGGCCTTCACCAGCACGGAGCGGCTATGAGCATGTATCTGGTCCGGTTCACCCTCGCCTCTGCGACCTGGGCGAGGCTTGTTGAAAAGCCGGAAGACCGCCGTAAAGCGCTGGAACCGGTCTTCGCGGCGGCCGGCGGCAAGCTGCACGGGTTCTGGTACGCCTTCGGCGATGCTGACGGCTACGTCCTCGGCGAACTGCCCGACGATGTAGTGGCAGCCAGCACGCTCACCAAGGTGGCCGCATCCGGCGCCTTCACATCGGTGTCCACCACGAAACTGCTCACCGTCGAGGAAATGCTGGCCGCCCTGGGCGCCGCCAGCGGCGTGACATACCGCGCACCGGGCGCTGCCAGTTAGCGTCACGCTTGCGTAAAGCTCCCGGCGGCGCCCACCGAGTTGCCCGCAGCCTTCACGGCGGCGCGGTCCCTCCTGGTTCTGCTCGTTGGGGGTGCGATAGAAGATCAGGACAGTGGGAATGCCTGCGCGTGCCCGGCGTTGTCACTGATGAGGATCCCGGCCCGTTAACGGTGCCGGGGCGGTGCCGGGGTCAGCCGTACGGTACCTGTGGAAGTGAACCATAGTGGGCGGGGTCATCAGTGGCCTGCACTGGCCTGGTGTTACCAGGCCGTTTCCGCCGTCTGTCCACGCCAAGGTGCCCACCGCGATGCTGGGGGCCGCTTTATGAGTCACCTCACCTACTACGAACTGTCCACCTGCGCGTTGCTGCGCCAGGTCGCTGACGGGGATCAGCCGGAGTTGAATCAGCCGGAGTTCCGCGCTCACCTGCAGGACCTGCGGCGGCGTGGTCTGATTGTCGGCTACCCTGCTCGGCTCACGCCCGCCGGGGACGCCATGCTGAACGCCCTTGAGGCTGCCGGGGAGGATGAGCCGTAATCTGCCCCCTGCGGCTCTGCTGTGCCTGCTCGCCTGCGGGCCGGGGAGTAAGGAATGCGTGCCTGTAGCGGCAGAGGCCGGGTGTTCCCAAGGGCAGTACAGTCCGGCCTGAACCGGTCGGGCAGGGCGGCATGGCCACCACCGCTTCCTCACCGAGCAGCCGATGTACTCCCTTTTCATACGCAAGCTCGAGGCCGTCGTCCTGCCTGTCACGCAGAAGTACGGGCTGGGTGTCTCGACCTTCAGCCTGGCCGGTATGCCGCTGCCCCGGCTGGCGATAGGCTTCGTGCTCTCTCTCATCCGGCGGTGACCCCGGTCCTCATCGGGCCGCGTACCCAGGAGCAGCTTGACAGCCTGCTCTTCCGAGGTGACCTCACGCTGGGCGACGACCTGCTCGACCGTATCCACGACATAGGGCCGCCCGGCACCGACCTCAGCGCGGCCGGCAACTACGCCGACGAGCCGCCGTCGCTCACCGATAAGCAACTGCGGCGCCGCTGACCGGCAAGCCCCGCGCGGGCGGCCCGGTCCTGGGCGAACCGCGGCGCGGTGTCATCCGAGCCCAGGGCCCCGCCTGACCGCTGAGCGGTCAGTTGCGGAGAAATTCCTGCCCGCGTGACCGCTGAGCGGTCAACGGCATGCCCGGCCGCCCGCTGCGTGCATACGTTCGCCAATGTCGAGAGCTCCGATGACGGAGAGTGGCGAAATGGATGATCTTCCGCGGAACGCCGACGTCGTGTTCGTCGGCGCCGGCCGCAACGCCCTCGTGGCGGCCGCCTACCTACTCGATGCCGGGCGCAGCGTCGTGCTCCTCAAGCAGATGGCGCACCCGGGCGGCTGGGTGCGAACCGATGAACTCGGCGCCCCAGGCTTCCATCATGACCGCTGGTCGGCGCTGCATCCGGCCTTCACTGGCGGCCCGGTCTGGGCCGAGCTGGGCCCGGACCTGACCCGGCACGGGCTGGAGTACGTCACCGCGCCGTCTCGGCCAGGTCATGTCACCTGCGTGACGCCCCAGGGAGGGGATGGCCGGGGCACGCGGCAGGCATCGCCCCGAGCCGTCACCGATCCGCGCCCAGCCGCCAGGGCGCCACAACAGCCGGTCCATCGTGATCGGAAGCGGGCGGAAGCGCCGATCTCCTGCCGGGCGGCCCGGGCGGTTGGCCGCCGGGCATCTCAGAGCTGTTCGCCGGGCTCGCTCGTCCCCCCGGCCTGGTCCGGGTGACCGAGTGGTGCCCTGAATCAGAACTCCAGGCCGCCGGCCCGTGCACTGCCCCGCCCTGCGTTCGCCGTAACCCTGCCGGGGCTGTCTTCACCTGTGGCAGGGTCAGGCCAGCTTGCTCTTGGCTTCAAGGAGCGCCCTGCGGAGATCGTCGAAGGCGTTCTCAAGCCCGGTGCGCACCGTGTCCGTCACGCCGGACGCCGTCGAGATGCTTTCGTCGATCTGCCGCCGGGCGTCAGCCCACTTGTCGCGGAGCTGGTGCATCAGGGCAGTCAGCTTGTCACTGGCGTCCATCGCACCGAGGTGCATCTGCACCTCCAGGTCGTCAATACGCCCCCGCCACTGGTCGAGCTGAGCCTTGGCCAGCTGGCCCCGCAGGTCGGCCTGCTGGGCCTGGAGCTTGCTGATCTGGGCTTCCAGCTTTGCGATGCGATCTTCTGTCATGATCCGAGCCTCAGGCACGGGCTGCGGGCGGGACCAGAGACGAAGGTCCCTGAATAGCCCGGCCAACGCACCGATAAGGGGGCCCAACGTGCCTATAAGGACTGCTGCGACCTGGCCGTCCCATCCTCAGCGGCTCCGGCCGGGCCCAGCACAGGCTGAGAGCTTGACGTAACCCCCGGGGCGGGCTGGCGGAGGCGGCTGGCTCCTTCGTCGTAGTGGCGGCGTCCCCGCAGGGCGGGCCCGGCCGCGCGGGCGAGCAGGTAGATGACGAAGCTGATACTGGTGATGAACACGCTGGCTTTGACGGTTGTGAACTCGAAGCTGACCATCAGCCCGCCGTCTGCGGCAATGATCGCGAAGAGAATGGAGAGCCCGGCGACCGCGAGCGGGCTGGCGGTCAGCCGCTGCGCGGCCGCGCCAGGGGTGATGGCAAGGCAGAGGACGAGGAGGGTCCCGACCACCTGGGCGGCGCCGGTCACGGCAAGGGCGAGCACGAGCAGGAACAGCAGCCCAAGGCGGGTCACCGGCACCCCACGCGCCTCGGCGGTCTCCGGGTCGATCGAGGCGAAGAGCAGCGGCCGGTACCAGATGCCCATGACCACCACGACGATCAGCCCGAGCGCGAGCAGGACCAGCAACTGGCTGCCGGAGACCCCGAAGATGTTGCCGAAGAGGATGTTGGTCGCCGCGGTCGCGAAGCCCTGGTAAAAGCCCAGCAGCAAGATCCCGATGCCCATGCCGAAGGCGAGAATGGCCCCGATCGCTGAGTCCCGCTCACGGGGGCGGGCGCCGAGGGTCGCGATGAGCGCCGCCACGACCAGTGATCCCACAAGGGCCCCCACGACAGGGTTGTTGTCCACGAGCAGCCCGGCGGCGGCCCCGGTGAAGGCGAGTTCGGCGATGCCGTGCACGGCGAAGGACATGCCCCTGGTCACCACGAACGGGCTGATCAGACCTGCGGCGACGGATACGAGCGCGGCGGCGAGCAGGGCGTGCTGGGCGAACGGCTGGGCGAGCAGGAAACCGAGACCCATCAGCGGTCACCCCCCTGCGCAAGGCGACCGGGGCGGCTTCCGCCGCCATCGCCGCGGTCGTGGCCATGACCTGCGTGGCTGCCACCGGGCGGATGGTGAGCGCCGGCGCTGTCCCCGACCACGACGATGCGGCCGTGGACCCGGATCACGTCGATGTGGGAGCCGTACAGGGCGCTGAGCGTCCCGGTGGTCATCACCTCATCGGGGGTGCCCGCGGCCCACCGGCCCCCCGCGACGTACAGCACCCGGTCGATGATCCCGGCGACCGGGGTGATCTCGTGGGTAACGAGGACCATGGTGGTGCCGTGCGCACGGTGATAGTCATCGAGCAGTGCGGTGACCGATTGCTGAGAGGCCGGGTCAAGGGAGATCAGCGGCTCGTCGAACAACAGCAGCCGCGGGCCGCCCGCCAGTGCCTGGGCGATCCGCAGCCGCTGCTGCTGCCCGCCGGACAGCAGCCCCACGGGCGCGGCGGCATACGGGGCAGCGCCGACCGCGGCGATGGCGTCATCGGCCTGCCGCGAGTGTCTCCAGGGCAGGCCGAGGCGGTACCCGTCGACACCGAACTGGACGAGGTCCCGGCCACGGATCGGCAGGTCACGGTCGAACGCCTGCTGTTGTGCCAGATAGCCGATCCGCGGGCTCCCGTGCGTCGGCGGCCGCCCGTCGATCGTGACCGTGCCCGCCGACAGCGGTACCAGCCCCAGCAGCACCTTCAGCAGCGTGGTCTTGCCCGCGCCGTTGGGGCCCAGGACCGCCAGCCGCTCCCCGGGTGCCACATCCAGGTCCAGGTTCTCCCAGATCAGGTGGTGGCCATACCGCAGCATCGCCTGGCGCAGGGCGACCGCGACTCCGTCTGGCATGCTCATCGTCGCTCCCCGAGCGCGCGCAGCAGCGCCCTCGCCTGCGCCAGCTGCCAGGCCTGGTAGGTGCGGAAAGAGGGGGGCATGGTCTCGGTGACCGGCACCACCGGCACGCCGGACTTCCGGGCAAGGGCCCGCACCTGCTCGGTCACCGGGCTGATGACCTGAGCGTTGTACAGCAGCACCCTGACCTTGCGGCCGGTCAGCAGCAGGTCCATCGCCAGGGTGTCACCGGGCGCGGGCTCATTGCCGTCCTCGATCGAGGCCGCGAACCCTGGCGGGGTCAGCACCCGCAGCCCCGCGGCCTGCAGCAGGTAGCCGGGCACGCGTTCGGTGTAGGCGACCGGCGCGCCGGGGTAGCGGCGCCGGATGGTGCGCAGCACCGCCTGGACCGGGCCGAGCGAGCGGTCGAACGCGGCCAGGTTGGCCGCGAACAACGCCGCGTCGCGCGGCTCGAGCCGCGCCAGCGCGGCCTCGAACGCGGCGGCCACCCGCGGCACCCGGGGGATGTCATACCAGAAGTGCGGGTTCACGTCCGGGCCGGCGGCGCCCAGCACATGCTGCACCGAGATCACCACGCGCCCGGAATGGGTGGTGGCGCCCAGCAGCTGTGACAGGAAGGTGTCATAGCCCGCGCCGTTCTCGATGACGAGTCCGGCCTCGGCAACCGCGATCGCGTTCGCGACGTCGGACTCATACAGGTGCGGGTCGGTGGCAGGATTGGACAGGATCGAGGTGACCCGCACGTGGCGCCCGCCGATCTGAGCGACGATGTTCCCCCAGAAGTTCTCCCCGGCCACCACGTTCACCACCCCTGGTGTCGCCGGGGCCTGGGAGCTGACGCACCCGCCGACGGCAAGCCCGGCGGCCAGGCCGGAAAGCACGGCCAAAGCCACGGCTCTCAGTGCCCGGGGACTCCGCAAGCCGACCGAAACGGGACGGTACGGCAGAAGCCTCACAGCACGGCCACGACGGTGATGAAGCCGAACACCGAGTACCGGCACACAGACACCTCCCCCGCCCATCTCCCCCGCCGCGGGCCCTTGACCTATGCTCGGTCCTCGCCGGCCTCCTCCGGCAGGGGCTGCCGGCCCCCTCAGCAGGGGCTAAGGTCACGGCCCGGCAGGACCGCCTCCCCCGGCCGCACCTGCTCGCGCGGCCGCCCCGGCGCGGCTGCTAGCCGGCCGCGGAGCCCGCAGCCGGAGTGAGAACGAGCTGGCGGTCGCGCGCGTCGTAGGTGAAGAGCTGGCCGTAGCGGCCCCAGTTGATAGCGGTGTCGAGCTGGTCTCGGGCCTGCTCGCGGGTGAAGTGGTGTTCGAGGAGGTCGAGGAAGAACTGTTTGCTGAGCTTGCCTCCGGGGGCGTCGCTGAGCGCCCGGACGATGGTGCGCACCAGCGGGGCGCGGTCGCGGGCCTGTCCGGCGAAGATCTCCTTGTCGGCGGCCGGGCCGGCCTGGACCCATTTCTGGCCGGCCGGGGTGAGTTCGATGTCGGCGTTCTGGACCTCGGCGAAGCCAAGCATCTGGGCGGCGTCGGTGAGCGGCACCAGGTCATCTATCTCGAGGCTGAGCCGGGTGGCGATCTCGGGCAGGTCGCCGCGGCCGCCCCGGTTACTGAGGAGCTTCAGCAGCCCGTCGAGCCCGCCCACGCTGGCGCTGGGCAGCGGCAGCTCGTCCGGGGATGCCACCTCCGGCCGGGCCATGGCCGAGCTGGCGCCGGTTTCGGGGTGACCGGTCATGATGCCGTACAGGAAGTCGACGAGCGCCTGGAACTGGGATGAGCGCCGGTCGCGGGGCCGTGGCAGGTCGTTGATGATGGGGTCGTGCGGCTTGCCGGCGTTGGGGCTGAGCATGACGATACGGTCGGCCATCTGGACCGCTTCTTCGATGTTGTGGGTGACCATCAAGATGGCCTTGGTGGGGAAATTCTTGCTGGCCCACAGGCCGAGCAGGTCGGCGCGGAGGTTCGCGCCGGTCAGCACGTCCAGCGCGCTGAACGGCTCGTCCATCAGCAGGGCGTCCGGCTCGACGACCAGGGCCCGGGCGAAGTCGATGCGCTGGCACATCCCGCCGGACAGTTCCCGGGGGTAGGCGGACTCGAAGCCTTTCAGGCCGATGCGGTCGATGGCCTGCTGGGCTCGCTGCTGCCGCTGGGAGGGCGGGACGGCCCTGGCTTCCAGGCCGACCTGGACGTTGGCGAATACGTTCAGCCATGGCAGCAGGGCGAAGTTCTGGAAGACCATGGTCACGCCCGGGTTGGCGCCCTTCAGCGGCTTGCCCCGGTAGCGGACGGTGCCCTGGCTGGGGGCGATCAGCCCGCCGATGCAGCGCAGCAGCGTGGACTTGCCGCAGCCGGACTGGCCGACCAGGACGACGATCTCTCCCTCTCTGACGGTGAGGTTGATGCCCCGCAGCACGGGCACCTGCTTGCCGGCCGGCGTGATGAAGTCCTTGGACAGGTCCTCGACCTCGATGATTACCGCCCCCGGCGGGGGGGCCGGGCGGTCGGCCTGGGTCACGGGCTTGCTCCTCACAGTTTGTACCTGGTTTCGGCGAGCCGGTACAGCGGCTGCCATACCCCGATGTTGAGGGCCACCACGTAGACGCTCATGACCGCGACGCCGACCAGCACTTCGGGGAGGTTGCTGTGGACCGAGGCCTCGGTGATGTAGGCGCCCAGCCCGTGCGCGACCAGCGGGGTCTTGCCGTAAGTGACGTACTCGGCCACGATCGAGGCGTTCCACGCACCGCCGGCGGCGGTGATCCCGCCGGTGACGTAGTAGGGGAAGATGGCGGGCAAGATCAGCTCCCGCCACTCCTGCCGCCGCGGGAAGCGGAACTGGCCGGTCATCTGCCGAAGGTCGGTGGGGATGGCGCTGGCCCCGGCGATGACGTTGAACAAGATGTACCACTGGGTGCCGAGCGCCATCAGCAGGATGCCGCCGTAATCGAGGGTGATGCCCAGGTGCTCGAAGACGACGATCACCAGGGGGAACAAGAACAGGGCGGGGAAGCTGGCCAGCACCTGGATGACCGGCTGCACGCGGCGGCACAGCACCGGGTTCATCCCGATGATCGCGCCGACCGGCACCCACACCAGGGTGCAGACCACGACCAGGACGACCACCCGCGCGAGGGTGATCAGCCCGAGCTCGAAGCAGTACGGGAACTGCGACGCCACCCCCCGCTTGGCGAAGTAGGCCAGCGCCTGCCACAACCCCAAGGCGAGCACGGCGCAGGAGACCGCAGCGAAGCCGACGTCGCCGGCCCGGCGCCGGCGCTGGTTGACCTCCAGGGGGTGTTCGGACAGGCCGAACGGGCGGGTGGCACGGTCCAGGAAACGGCCGACCGGCCGGAATAGCGCGCCCGCCACGGTCGGCGCATGGGAGCTGCGGAGCAGGTCCAGCGTGACGCTGCGGGGGGCCTGCTCGGCCGCGGAGCTTCCCATCCGGAACTTCTCCGCCCACGCCACGATGGGCCGCCAGAACAGCGCATTGACGACGACGATCATGACGATCATGACCCCGATGGCCGCCCAGATGGCGGGAATATCCTTGGCGGCCTCGGCGGCCTGCATGTACGAGCCGATGCCGGGCAGCGCCTTGGACCGGCCACTGACGATGATGACCTCGGATGCGGCCAGGAAGAACCAGGCGCCGCCGAAGCTCATCATGCTGTTCCAGGTCAGCCCGATCATCGAGCTCGGCACATCCAGCCGCCAGAACCGCTCCCACTTGGTCAGCCGGAAGATACGAACCGCCTCGTCCAGATCGGTGGGCTCGGCCATCAGCGAGTGGTAGAAGCTGAAGGTCATGTTCCACGCCTGGGACGTGAAGATGGCAAAGATCGCCGCGCATTCCAGGCCCAGCGTCGAACCGGGGAACAAGCCCACGAAGAACGTCACCGTGATGGTCAGGAAACCCAGCACCGGCACCGACTGCAGGATGTCGAGCAGCGGGATCAGCACCCCGCGCCACCGGCGGCTGCGGGCCGCCGCCGTCCCGTAAACAAACGTGAAGGCCAGAGACAGCGCGTAGGCGATGAACATGCGCAGCAGCGAACGCGCCGCGTAGTACGGCAGGTTGCCCATCCCCAGCGACACCGACCCGCGCACGTGAGCCGACGGCGCGCCCATCGCCAGTTCGAGCCGGATAACGGCCCACAGAAGCACCACCGTGCCGACCGCGATCACCACGTCGACCGGCGAAAACCGAGGCCGCAACGCACTGCTGGCAGGGAACGACCGGCTTGGTGGTGTCATCTTCTCCCCACACGGAACTGCACCCCACCACGCTACGGCCGGTGCGGCGGGCTCGGCTGGTGGCGAGCGGCCCCTCGGCTGAGGACCTTGGTCCGCCAGTTCCGGCATGTCCCCGCCATGCGGCGGCGACGGCGTCGTGTGGTGGGGGTCCGCCCAGGATTCCGCGACAGTCCTCTTGCTCCATCAGGGCTTTTTCCTATGCTCTGGTGGTTACACGCTTCCCCGGCAGGGGCTGAGGTCCCCGCCCGGCAGGACAGGCTCCCCGGGGGCCGCAGAAGGGAGCAGCATGTGCCGCTTGTTCGGCCTGACCGCGGGGGCCGAACCCGTCAGGGCGACGTTCTGGCTGCTGGACGCTCCGGATTCGCTGGAGGTGCAGAGCCGCCGCAATGCCGATGGCAGCGGCATCGGCTTTTTCGACCCTGCCGGCGCACCGGTGCTGGACAAGCAGCCCGAGCCGGCCTTCACCGATCCGGAGTTCACCCGTGCCGCGAAGCAGGCCGAGTCGGTGACCTTCGTTGCGCACGTCCGCTGGGGGACCGTGGGCGGCCGGACCGTGGCCAACACTCACCCGTTCGCGATGAACGGCCGGATCATGGCGCACAACGGCGGATTCGGCGAGCTGGAGCGGCTGGAGGCCCGGCTGGGCGACTACGCCAGCCTGGTGCTGGGCGACACCGACTCCGAGCGGTACTTCGCGCTGATCACCCAGCAGGCCGATGCGCACGGCGGTGACACCGGGGCGGGCATCGCCGCCGCCGCGCGGTGGATCGCCGCCAGCTTGCCGGTGTCGTCGCTGAACACCGTGGTCGCAGCGCCTGGCGAGCTGTGGGCGCTGCGCTACCCGGGCCAGCACGCCCTGCACGTACTGCAGCGGCCACCCGGCCCGGGCCCGCGCACCACCGGACAGCCAGGCCTGCACCTGCGCAGCGCGACGTCATCGGTCCACGTTCCGGCCCTGGACGCAGCCGCCAGCGTCGTGGTGGCTTCTGAGCAGCTCGATGGTGAGGACGGCTGGCGCATGCTCGCCCCCGGCGAACTCGTGCATGTCCGGCGCGACCTGAGCATCCAGTCGGCCGTGGTGATCCCGGACCCGCCGGCGCGTCTCATCCCGGTCGGCAGCCAGAACCCGAACATCGATACCTGACCGCGGCGGCGCCATGGCGCCAGTAGGGTGCCCTCTGACTGGCGGCACCAGCAGGGAGGCTCCGGGATGGCACTGCGAGCGCGGGAGCTGGCGCGGCGGGGCTGGCGGCCTGCCGGCCCGCCGCGGCGGCCGGTGCTGTTCATCAACCCGCGGTCGGGTGACGGCGTGGCCGCGCGTGCGGGGGTTGCCGAGCGGGCGCGCGGGCTGGGGATCGAGGCTGTCGTCCTTACCCCGGGCCAGAGCCTGGCAGCGCTCGTCGAGGCGGCCCTGGCGGACGGCGCGGACGCGCTGGGGATGGCCGGCGGCGACGGGTCGCTGGCAGTCGTGGCCGCCGCAGCCACCAAGCGCGACCTGCCGTTCGTATGCATTCCGGCGGGAACACGCAACCACTTCGCGCTCGATGTGGGGGTCGACCGGCACGATGTGCCCGGCGCGCTCGAGGCGTTCACCGATGGGGTCGAGCGCCGGATCGACGTGGCGGAAGTGAACGGAAGGCTGTTCCTCAACAACATCTCGCTCGGTATCTACGGCGACGCGATCCGCCACCCGGGGTACCGCGATGCCAAGGTGCGCACCCTCCTGGAGACCGCGCAGGAGGTGCTCGGCCCCAGCGCCCAGGCACCCGACCTGTGGCTCATCGACGACGCCGGGCGCGAGCACCGTCATCTCGCCGTCGTGCTCGTTTCGAACAACCCCTACGCGCTGGATCGCCCGCTGGTCCGGGGCACCCGCCCGGCGCTCGACACCGGCCGGCTCGGGGTTGTCGTCCTCGACGTGCCGGGCGATCGCCCGCCACCTCTGGGGCGGGCCTGGAGTTCGCGCGATCTGGAGGTGAACGCCCCGGCACCGGTGCACGCCGGAGCGGACGGCGAGGAGGCCGAGCTGAGCCCGCCGCTGCGGTTCGCCATCCGGCCGGCCGCACTGCGCGTCCGGATCTCCTCCCGCCATCCGGGAGTCTCACCGTCGGGGCGGTTCCCGGCTCCCCAGCTGCCGCCCAGGCGACGCACCGGGGACCGGTAGGCGTCACGCACGCGCCGCCGAGGCGAAGGCCGGGGCTGGCGACACGGAAACCTGATCAAAGCAAGCGTTTGGTTGGCTGGCGGCTAGGATGGCAACGGGCGGGACCGCTATTGCGCTGCGGTCGCGGCTTACCCTATTGCCGGAGGGTCTGCAGATGGCAGAAGTTCAGGATCGACGCGAGCTGATCCTGTCCACCGCCGCGGAAATGTTCGCCCGCAAGGGGCTGCGGGCGACCACGGTGCGCGGCATCGCCGACGCGGTCGGCGTGCTGTCGGGCAGCCTGTACCACCACTTCCCCTCCAAGGACGCCATCGTCGACGAGGTGCTGACCCGGTACCTGGACGCGATCAGGGCGCGGTACGCCATGGTGCTGGCGAGTGGCAAGGGCCCCGCCGACTGCCTGCACGACCTCGTGGTCACCTCGCTTGAGGTAGCCGAGGAGCAGCCGCACGCGACGGCCGTCTACCAGAACGAGGCTCAGTACCTGCGCGAGATGCCGAGCTTCAGCCACATCCAGTCGGCCGCCGCCGAGATCCAGCAGACCTGGCTGCAGGTGATCGCGGCCGGCGTGGCGGACGGCAGCTTCCGCGACGACATCCCGCCGCGGGTGTTCTACCGGCTGATCCGCGACGCGGTCTGGCTGTCCATCCGGTGGCACCGGCCCGACGGCCCGTACTCGACCCACCGGCTGGCGGAGGACGTGACGTCGCTGTTTCTGCACGGCTTCGCCGCGCCGGCCCCCGCGGCCAGGAAGGCGAACGGGCGGGCCAGGGTCAGGGCGAGGAAACGCTGACCGCCGGCCGGCGGCCGCCACCCGGGGCGAGGCTGCCACCGCCGCCTGCGGCCTCATCGGCTCCGCCCTCCTAGTCTTCCGAGCAAGCGCTTGGTAGCCTCAGTCACATGCCCGAGGCCTTCATAGTGGACGCCGTCCGCACCCCGGTTGGCAAACGCGGCGGCGGCCTCGCCGCGGTCCACCCGGCCGATCTGGGCGCGTCGGTGCTGACCGCGCTCGTGGAACGCACCGGGGTCGACCCGGCCGCCGTCGAGGACGTGGTGTTCGGCTGTGTCGACACGGTAGGGCCGCAGGCGGGCGACATCGCACGGACAGCCTGGCTCGCCGCCGGGCTGCCTGACCACGTCCCCGGCACCACGGTCGACCGCCAGTGCGGCTCCTCGCAGCAGGCCGTGCACTTCGCCGCCCAGGCCGTCAAGTCCGGCGCCGCCGATGTCGTGGTGGCCGGCGGCGTGCAGAACATGAGCGCGGTCCCCATCTCGTACGCGATGACGGCCGGCCAGGCGCTGGGCTTCCCCGACCCGTTCCGCGGCTCGGAAGGCTGGCTCCGCCGGTACGGCGACCAGGAGATCTCCCAGTTCCGGTCGGCGGAGATGATCGCCGGGAAGTGGGACATCAGCCGCGAGGACATGGAGCGGTTCGCCGTGACGTCGCACGAGCGGGCGCTGCGGGCGGCTGCTGAGGGACGGTTCGGCCGGGAGATCGTGCCCGTGTCCGGCCTGACCGCAGACGAGCCGCCACGGCAGCCTGACTGGGCCAAGATCCGGTCCCTGCCGGCTCTCGTCGAGGGCGGGCGGGTCACCGCGGCGGTGTCCAGCTCCATCGCCGACGCGGCCGCGGCGCTGCTTGTCGTGAACGAGGCCGGGCTCCGGGCGCACGGCCTGACACCTCGCGCCAGGATTCACCACATGTCCGTGCGCGGCGCCGATCCGGTGTGGATGCTGACCGCGCCGATACCGGCCACAGCGCGCGCGCTGGCCAAGGCCGGCCTGACGCTGGCCGGCATCGACCTGGTCGAGATCAACGAGGCGTTCGCGTCGGTCGTGCTCGCCTGGGCCGCCGAGAGCGGCGCCGACCTGGACAGAGTGAACGTGAACGGCGGGGCGATCGCCCTTGGCCACCCGCTCGGCGCCACCGGAGCCCGGCTGATGACGACGCTCCTGCACGAGCTCGAACGCACCGGCGGCAGGTACGGCCTGCAAACCATGTGCGAGGGCGGCGGGCAGGCGAACGTCACGATCATCGAGCGCCTCGGCTGATATGGATCGTCCCGCGGAGCGGGCCGGGCCAGTCGATTTCACCGGCCGGGGACCTCAGGCAGGGCCCCGTGGGCCGGGGGGCAGCAGCCCGGCCTCCCGGCCGATCTCCGCGCGCAGCGCGCTGGCCGGGCCGAGCAGCAGCTGCGTGGACTTGGCGCGCTTGAAGTACAGGTGCGCCTCGTGCTCCCAGGTGAACCCGATCCCCCCGTGCAGCTGGATCATCTCGCCGGCCACTTGCAGGAACGTGCGCGCGCAGTGCAGCGCCGCGAGCGGCGCCAGCGCGCCCGGCCCGGCTGGATCC
>JASHPR010000618.1 GCA_030038015.1 Streptosporangiaceae bacterium | reverse complement strand
CGCCACGGCCCGTCCTCGAAGGCCTTGCGCGCGGCCCGCACCGCCCGGTTGATGTCCTCGGCGTCGCCCTCGGCTACCCGGGCGAGGGTCTCGCCGGTCGCCGGGTTGGGGGTCTCGAACGTCTTGCCCGAGGCGGCGTCGGTCCATCGCCCGTCGATGAACAGCTGCCGCGGGGCGGCGATGAACTCTTCGACATTGCGGTCCAGGGTTACGGTCATGACTGCACATCTCCCTTGCTTGCGCGGCCAGGCGGCCACACCGCCCAGGCCAGCCAGCGTCGAGCGCGCGGGCCCGCCCGGGAGCTCGCGCCCGCTCAGTAGTCTCAATGAGACAACAGGAGGTGAGCAGGCACAAGGGGGGATGGCTGAGGAACCCTGCAGGCTGCCCGGGGAGCGCTGGCTACCTGGCCGTGACCCGGCCGCACAGCTCGTCGAGGAACCGGACGGTCGCCGACACGGTCTCGTAGCGCCAGAGCAGGAGCGTGTGGTCGAACCCGGCGGCCTCGCCGAGGCGGGCGCGCAGCGCGCCGAGGACCGGCGACAGCTGCTCGCGCTGCGCTTCGAGCAGCGGCTGGGGGTCGATCCCGGCGCGGTCCAGCAGGGCAAGCTTCACCAGCAGTTCGGAGCGCACGTCCCTGGTGTGCGCGGCCGGCCTGGTCAGCCACGCCGCGGCCGCCCTCCGGCCGGCCGCGGTGGCGTCGATGAGCGACCGGGCCGGGCCCTGGCTCGACGGCTGCTGCTCCACGATCCGCACCAGGCCCAGCTGCTCGAGCCGCTGCAGCGCCCGGTAGATGACCGGCTTGGGCACCCGCCAGACCTGGCCCATGCTGCCGTCGGCCTCGAGCAGCCTGGTGATCGCGAACCCGTGCCTGGGCTGCTCACAGACCAGGCAGAGCACCAGCCACTCCGCCAGCGACAGCGAGCGTTCCCCGGGCGAGGTCATCCCCACAGGTTAACGGCCCGCCAGCCCGGGCGCCCGGCGCCAGCCAGGTCGCCCGGCCGCCAGCCAGGGCTGGACGAAGGCACCGCCGGCCAGGCACCGGCCCCCGCTGCCTGCGACGGCCATGACACGGGCCAGCCCGGCTAGTAGTCTCAGTGTGACTAGCTGACCTCCGGGCAGGGGACATGTCGGTTGAAGTGATCACTGCGCCAGCCGGCCGGGCAGCGGCCGGGCGGCGGCCGGCTGCGCCGCAGCCGGCGCGGCCACCGGGCCACGGGATCCGCGCGGTCGTCGGCGTGCTCGCCGACGGCACCCCGTGCTACGCGCCCGCCGGCGAGGTCGTCGTCGCCGGCTCGCTGGTGACCTGCCATCTGTGCGGCCGGCTGCTGCGGTCGGTCACCGCCCACCTGAAGGCGCACGGCTGGACCAAGCAGGCCTACTGCGAGGCGTTCGGCCTGGAACGCGGCCAGTCGCTCGAAGGCCCAGAGACCCGCAAGCGCCGGGCGGCCGCGTTCACGGCACGCCTGGTGTTCGACCCATCGGTGCGCGAGGGAAGCGCCGCGGGGCGGCAACGGGCCAGAACCGGCGAGCTGGCCCGGGACGCCGCGGCCGCGGCACGCGGCCGCCCCATCCCCGAGCAGCGCCGCAGGAAGGTGCTGCGTGCCCTGTCCGCGATCCCGCCCGAGGTGGTCACTCAGGCGAACGCGGAGCGGGCCCGGCGGCGGCTGGCCGGGGCTGCCGCCGCCGCGGCTCGCCGGGCCGGGTACCCCGACATCGGCACCCTGGTCCTGGCGCGAACCGCCGACGGTGCCAGCCTGGCGGCCATCAGCCGCGAGGCCGGGCTGCACAAGGACTGGCTGTCCCGGCACCTCGGCCAGGTCGACCCGGCGGCGGCGGCGGCCCTGCGGCCGCTGCGGCAGGCCAGGTGGGATGCGGCGTGGCGGCCGGCCCTGCACCGGCTTGGCTTCGGTGACGTGCCCAGTTACCTGCGTGAGCGCCACCTCGCGCAGCACTGGACCGCCAGTGCCATCGCCGCGGAGGCCGGGCTTTCGCACCATGCCGTCGCGTCCGCGCTGCGCCGCCACGGGCTGGCGCAGACCCCGCACGTGGCCAAGCGCCATGCGTCGCGCCAGCGGGCGGCCGAGGTCGCCGCCCGCATGGGCTTCGACAGCATCGCCGGCTACCTCAGCCAGCGCCGTGCCGCGGGCTGGACCTGGCAGGCCTTGGCGGCCGAATCAGGCCAGCCCGCCTCCTGGATCCGCCGCCAGGCCGCGGCCTGCGGCCTGACCGGCCCGCAGCCAGGCAGGCCCCGGCAACCGGCACCTCATCGGAGACCTAAGGTCCCCTCGGCCCAGGTGAGGTCGCTCACGCGCGTGAGCGAGCCGTACAGCCTGTGCAGCACGGTGCCGAAGGGGCTGGAGTAGGACACCGACGGGCTCCTGCCGCCCTCCTGGAACCCGCCGATGATGCCGACGATGGTTCCCAGGCCGGAACGCCCGTGGATGTCGGTCAGGAAGGGGCCGCCGCTGGACGCGCTCGCGTACCCCGGGCAGGCGAAGCGGAGCTGCTGCTGGCCGGCCGCCAGGATCGTGCCCGGCCTGCGGCTGCATATCGTCAGCGCGCCGGCCGGCGAGTAGCCCTCGACGCGCACCGACCCTGGCACGGGCAAGCTGAACCCCAGCCGCTCGGCCCCGGCGCGCGCCTGGACGTCCCCGCTGACGGTGAGGAACGCGAAGTCCTCGTTCTCGTTGCCGTACGGGAACCAGCCCGGCGGGAACACCTGGCCGGTCACGTGCCATTCGCCGAGCGGTGCCCGGTGACCGTGATAGCTCGGCGCGAACATCAGGGTGGGTGCGAGCCTCCGGCCCAGGCAGTGCGCTGCCGTGAGGATCAGGTTCCCCTGGGGGCTGGCCACGACGCTGGCCGTGCAGAACGGGTGCCGGTCGCGGAGCAGCAGCACGCCGACCGCACGGCTGCTGTCCCGGGCCCGGGCATGCTCACTGGCCTGGGCCAGCACGTTCAGGCCCAGGATGACCGCCCCGATGATCACAAGGCCGGCACTCAGCCAGCCCCGCGCATGCACATGACGCACGGCGGCTGAGCCTATCGCCGCGCTGGTCAGATGCGGCGCAGGCGCGAGCGAGTGGCCAGGCCGCCGCGCCAGGCGACCA
>JASHPR010000617.1 GCA_030038015.1 Streptosporangiaceae bacterium | reverse complement strand
GCGCCGCTTCAGGCCCAGCTCTCCAGGCTGGGGCTGAGGCCGCCGGTGCTGCCGATCGTGGCCAACGTCGACGGGGAGTTCTACCCGGCCGGCGGGCCCGGCGTGACCGAGCGCATGCTGGACGTCCTGGGCCGCCAGGTTGCCTCGCCGGTCCAGTTCGTCAAGGGCCTCCGGACGCTGTACGACGCGGGCGCGCGCGTGTTCGTTGAGGTGGGCCCCAAGCGGGCGCTGCAGGGATTCGCCGAGGATGTGCTCGGCGCCGCGGATGAGGACGTCTTCACCCTGTTCACCAACCACCCGAAGAACGGCGACATCCCGTCGTTCAATGCCGCGCTGTGCGGCCTGTACGCGGCAGGCCTGGGCTACCCGCCCAGGCCAGGGTCGGCTCGCTCGCCGACGTCCCTCCAGCCGCCAGCCGGCCAGCCGCCCGCCACCGCGCCGGCCCCGGCCGAAGCACCGGCGGTTACCACACTCACCGCTCCGGGAGCCGCCATGTCCGACGAACGCCGCTACGCCGAGCTTGGCCGCCTGGTCGTAGATCTCATTGACCGCGGCCGCGGCATCCTGGCTGGCGCGCCGCCGTCCTCGGCCGTTTCGGCCACCGGGCCGGCCACGACGCCGGCGGCGGTGCCGGAGGGTGCCTTGCCATCCCCGGCCGAGCCGGTGGTCATCACCGGAGCGGCGCTGGGCCTGCCCGGAACCGAGCGGGTGTTCGACGACGAGAACGTCGGACGCATCCTGTCGGGCCAGCAGTTCATCGACGTCATCCCGCGCCAGATCCGGCGCGAGATGGTCGACAAGCACATCACCAGGCTGGTGAAGAGCGACACCGGGGATCCGGTCTTCGAGACGATCGACAGCGAGGGTGACGTCATCAAGCTGGCTGGCCGGTACGGTTCCCTCGACCTCGTCGAAGAGTTCGGCGTCGACGCCGATCGCGACGCCGCACTCGACCAGTGCACCCGGCTTGCCATCGGCGCGGGCCTGGACGCGATGCGGGACGCGGGAATCCCGCTCGTGCGGCATTACCACACCACGACGCTCGGGACCCAGCTGCCGGATCGCTGGGCACTGCCGGCGCAGATGCGCGACGACACCGGCGTGGTGTTCGCGTCCGCATTCCCTGGCTACGAGTCGTTCGCGACGGATCTCAACCACTACCACGAAGACCGGGCCAGCAGGCATGAGCTCAGCGTGCTTGAGGACGTGCGCAACCGGATGAGCGCGCAGGACCCGGCGATAACCGAGGTCGACAGGCGCATCGCCGAGCTGCGTCACTGGCTGGACGCCCACTCGTTCAGATTCGACCGGCGGTTCCTGTTCCGCACACTGGCAATGGGCCATTCGCAGTTCGCCGAGCTCATCGGCGCGCGAGGTCCGAACACGCAGGTTAACGCGGCGTGCGCGAGCACCGCGCAGGCCATCTGCGTGGCCGAGGACTGGATCCGGGCCGGGCGCTGCCGCCGGGTGGTGGTGGTGTCGGCTGACGACGTTGCCTCGGACGCCCTGCTGCCGTGGACCGGTTCTGGCTTCCTGGCCAGCGGGGCGGCGGCCACCGACGCGGTGGTCGAGGACGCGGTCCTGCCGTTCGACCGGCGCCGGCACGGGATGATCATTGGATCCGGTGCGGCGGCACTGGTGGTTGAGTCTGCCGGGTCGGCGCGCGAGCGGGGCATCCGGCCGATCTGTGAGGTTGTCGCCGCGGTCACCGCCAACAGCGCCTTCCACGGCACCCGCCTCGATACCGAGCACATCACCCAGGTAATGGAGCAGCTCATCCGCCAGGCCGAACGACGCGGCATCGACCGCCAGGCGATCGCGGGCCAGACGGTGTTCGTCTCGCACGAGACCTACACTCCCGCCCGCGGGGGGAGCGCGTCGGCCGAGGTCAGCGCGCTGCGTCACGTCTTCGGCGGTGCCGCCGACTCGGTCGTGATCGCGAACACCAAGGGCTTCACCGGGCACGCGATGGGTGCTGGCATCGAGGAGGTTGTGGCCGTCAAGGCGCTGGAAACGGGGATTGTCCCGCCGGTGCCGAATTTCCGCGAACCAGATCCTGAGCTTGGCCAGCTGAACCTGTCCCGCGGCGGCGCGTACCCGGTCACGTACGCGCTTCGCCTGGCCGCCGGGTTCGGCTCGCAGATCTCGATGCTGCTGCTGCGCTGGGTCGAGCCGCAGGATGGCGTGCGCCGCGCACCGAGCGAGCTCGGCTTCGGCTACCGGATCGCCGACGAGCCGGCGTGGCGCTCGTGGCTGGCCAGCGTCAGCGGGCGCGACGACGCGCAACTGGAGGTCGTGCAGCGCCGGCTTCGTGTCACCGACGACATGACGCGCAAGCCGGCCGTGACCATGCCAGCAGCCGAGGCGACCCTGCCCGCGGCTGCCAGCCCGGTTCTGGAGCAACCCACCGTGCCGGCCAGCACCGAACCGGCCGAGCCGGCCACGTCAGCGAGGGAGGCAACCCCGGCGACGCCGGCGGAAACGACCGCCGCACCCGTCACCGCCGCGCCCGTCACCCCGGCACTCGTCACTCCCGCGCCAGCCACAGCGGAGCCCGCGGCGGCCGAAGCAGCGCCCGCCGAAGCAGTGCCCGCCGAAGCCGCGCCCGCCGAAGCCGCGCCGGCCGAGGACCCGATCGCCAGCGCCGTCCTGGACGTGGTGCAGGATCTCACCGGCTACCCGCGCGACCTGCTCGACCTCGACCTGGACCTGGAGGCCGACCTCGGCGTCGACACGGTCAAACAGGCGGAAGTGTTCGCCGCGGTCAGGGAGCGGTTCGCCATCCCGCGCCAGGACAACCTCAGGCTGCGCGA
>JASHPR010000616.1 GCA_030038015.1 Streptosporangiaceae bacterium | reverse complement strand
GCGGGCATGTCTTCCAGGCTGCGCCGAGCAGGTTCGGGCAGCACGAAGGTGAGCGCCATCCCGGCCACGGAGACCCCGGCGGTGAGCAGCAGCGTGCCGCGCAGGCCGAGCGAGCTGTTCAGCACCGGGAACAAGAACACCCCAATGAACACGCCCAACTTGCCGACCCCGGCCATTTCCAGCGGATGACCTGCCCGGCGTCCAGGCCGGTACTCTGCTTGGTGAGCCGGTGATCTTCCTCGATCCGCCAGCGAGCGACCGCGATGGCGATCAGCCGGGAAAGCCGGACTGGGCCGGGTGTCCAGCAGAGGTGCGGGAAGGAAGGCAGCGTCAGCGACGTGGCGATGACCTGAGGCCGTACGTGAACCCCGTCCATTCGGCCTGAAGATCTCTTTTCCCGAACGGCCGCGGCGCACCTGGCAGCGTAAGGAAAGCGCGTGCTCCGGCCCTGGCTATCGCGTCGGATAATCGGTCACACTGGCATAGGGGAATACCTGATCTGGCCCTCATGCCCGCCTACCGGGCTGTGGCGTCACGCTGGAGCGTGATGATCGTGCCTGACACGCTGGAGATGCTGGTCACCGGTGATCCGGTAGCGGAGATCGATGCAGCGCTGGCCAGGGGTGCGATGCGGCTGCGCGCGGCTCGCGCGCGTAGCGATGCTCGTTTTGTCGAATGGCTGCTCGCGTGGATCGACTACCGCCTGGATCAGCGGCTCGATTTCCAGTATCCTGCTGGGACGCGCGCTGTTGCCGCTGGTGCCCGGCCGGCCTGACTCACAGGCAAGCCGGACCCCGGCCCTCCGGGGCTCGTCCGCGTCTTCGCACTTTGGTCCCTGTCGACCGTAGCCCGCGTGATGGCAGCGGGTCCGAGTGCCCGGCCTGACCGTGAGAGGCCCCTTTGGCCGCCGGACGCCGAGGCCAGCCGGCTCAGCGGCCCGGGTCCGGGGCCCGGGCCGCGGACGGCCCCTGCGCAGGGTCCGCTGACCAGGGCCCGGGCGAGCCAGGAGCCGGCCCCGTGTCCAGCCTGGCCGCTCACACGCCCGCGTTGTGTGACAGGCTGGCCGCAAGCAAGTGGCGGCGCGCCCGCACAGCGGTCAGGGGGCGCCGCATCGGCAATCAAGAGGTCAAGATGACGCAAGGCACCGTGAAATGGTTCAACAGCGGCCGGGGCTACGGCTTCATCGCGGTCGAGGGCGGCCCGGACGTCTTCGTGCACAGCAGCGCGATCACCGGTGGCGGCGACCGCAGCCTGGAGGAGGGCCAGAAGGTCGAGTTCGACATCACCCAGGGCCAGAAGGGACCCCAGGCGGAAAACGTCAGGGTTACCGGCTGACGCACCGCCGGGACGAGCCGGCGCCAGGCGGCCTGCTCGGTGATGGCCGCGGCCTGCGCGGCCAGGGCGGCCAGCCCGTGCGGCTGCCGCTGACCCGGCGCCGCGAGGGCAGCAGCGGTGGACCGCGCTGTACCAGGTCCCGGCGGTACCGGGCAGGAGGACCTCCCGCCGCGCCGGCTGACCGTGCCGACGCCGGCCGGCACACACCGGCGGGGCGTCTGTGCGTGCTGCCTGGCCGCCCCGGTGGTTCGCGCACCATCCTGCTCCCCGGCCCGGGGTGCGCCCGGAGCGGGGAAGATCTTGCCGGCGCACCCGCGGCCGCACGGCCCGGGGCCAGAACGACCCGGCGGCCGGGGTAGCGGGGGACACTGGCTGGGTGAGGGTCGTGGTCACCGAGATCGGGTGGGATGGCAGCATGCGCCGCAGGACGCTGGACACCTGCGGCCTGACCGAGGCAGGACGCTGGGAAACCCTGATCGAGCAGATCCTGGCCTTCCCGCCGCCGTACCGGGCGGCTCCGGGCAGCCCGGTCTATGTCATCCACGCCGGTGACCGCGCCGTCTTGGTCGGCGAGCAGGACCTCGCCGGCCCGCTGCGCGACCTGGTGATCACGATCCTGGCGGCGGGCGGCCCTCCATAGCGGCGTAGCAGGCCCGCGGGCAGGCGGGCGCAGCACGCTCCCGTCCCGGATCCCTGGCCGGGCAGCACGCGCGCCTGAGCCGCCTGGTTGAGGATGGTTTCGGGGCGTGGCCGTGTGCAATCCTGGCCGCTGGTAACAGGCTGTTGTGTTGCGGCTGGATCGGCGGGTGCCTGCCGGTGCTGTGCCTGCGCTGAGCGGCCGGGGCGTGCGCGTGGCAGCGGCCGGTGGCCGGTGGCCGGTGGCCGGTGGCCGGTGGCCGGTGTGCGCGAGACTGGGTGGTCGGAGGTCTTGATGGCACGGGAGGTCATCGAGATCCGGCAAGGAAGCGGAGGTCGAGGTGATGGTCATGGATCCCGTGCCCGCGGCTCCTTCCCCGCCGCCGGCGGGCGCGCTGTATGACAGCCGCCGCGGCGTCTACTACGTCAAGCCGGCGCTGCGCGGCTGGCTGCACCTGCTGTGGTTTGAGGCGTCGCTGGTGCTGGGCACCTTGCTGGTGGCCCGCGCCCACGGCGCCGTGCGGATCACGGCGCTGGCCATCTACGCGGCCAGCGTGAGCGCTATGTTCGGGATCAGCGCGCTGTATCACCGCGGCAACTGGAGTGCTGCGTGGAACCGGCGTCTGCAGCGGCTGGACCACGCGATGATCTTCCTGCTCATCGCCGGCTCCGCCACCCCCGCCTTCCTGCTGGCCACCTCCGGTACCTTCCGGCTGGCCTGCCTGGTCATGATGTGGGCGCTGACCGTGACCGCGGCCGCACTCCGCCTGGCCTGGATGAGCGCACCGGAACTGGTGGCCGGCTCGGCGTTCGTCGGGCTGGGCTGGGTCGCCGTTCTCGCGCTGCCGGGCGTGTGGATCCGTGCCGGGGCGGCGGCGGGCGTGCTGATGGTTCTGGGCGGGCTGCTGTACACCGCCGGGGCGCTGTCCTACCACCGGCGCCGGCCTGACCCCTGCCCGGCCGTGTTCGGCTACCACGAGGTCTTTCACGCATGCGTCTGCGCCGCCGCTGCGTGCCAGTACGCCGCGATAGCGCTGTTCCTTACTAGTCGGGGCTGACACCGGCCGGGCACCGCGTCGGCGCCAGGCCGGTACCCCGCGCCGCGCGCGGAGCCGCCGTTCGGAGCGGCCGCCTGGACGCGGAGGCATCGCCCGCGCCGGGCCCCGATCCGGCAAGTATGGGTGCCTGGCCCGGCGATGCTGGCCGGCGCGCGGGAGGTCGTCCAGCACGATTAGTGGGGGATAAGGCGAGTCCGGCGGTCCCCGGCAGGTACTCATGACGCCCAGGCCGGGCGGCGTTATGGTGCAAAGATACAAAGAGATCAGCAGGGGAGGCAGCCACGAACGAGCACCCGAATGCCGAACTGACCCGCCGGGGGTATGACGCGTTTGCCACGGGAGACCTGGCTGCGCTATCGGAGTTGATGGCCGATCTTCGCCCGTTCACCGGGCTGGTCGTCTGCTGGTCTTTAGACTTGTGGTTTTGGGGAGCGCATCGGCGTGGCGGGTGTGGTCGCGGCGCTGTCGGTGGTGAGCGATCTGGCTCGCGGGCACCCGCCGGGTGAGGCGGTGCGCGCGTGCCTGCTGGCGACGGAGCTGGCCAGGCGGGCGGGGCCCGGGGAAGGCCAAACGTGCGGGCGAATCCGGCCAGCTATCTGGATGACCTGGCGCCTTACAGCGTAGGAGCTGCCTCCGGCTCCGCGTAGTGTGGTGGGCGAACGAGGCAGCCGCTCTGATTTCTGTCATGTTGTCTTCCGGCAGCTGGCAGACAGCGCTGGTTTCAGCGGTATGTTCCGCCTTGTTGCCTTGCATATCCAGGAGAAGATGCCCGTGTCGCGAGCCAGCCCGGCCAGCCAGGCGCCGAGCCCGGCACGGCGCGCTGCGCTCCCGGCGATCGGGGGATGATCGCGGTGGCAGACGCGCTAGGCTCCGGGACGGCATCCGCCGGACATGCGCGGGTCGCCCGCTCCCGGCAACTACCTGGTCGCTGCGCCGAAGTCGCGTCAGGCTCAGCTGTTCCTGGGCTGGCCCGTAGCCAGAGTTCGCTGCCGCCGGTGGTGGTATCGGAGCTGCCATGGGCTTGACCGACCCGGCTGACCCCGGCGGGGACAGCGACGCTGCCCAGATCGGCGGGCTGCTGCCTCCCACTCCGACCGACACGGCGTACTCAGGCTCTGCCCACGATGAGCCCAGCGCTGCGCAGCAGGCGGCCGGTGAGCGGCAGCCAGGCACCGGCCAGGGCGACGTCGCGGCTGTGCCCGGCCGCCCGCCGCAGGCGGCAGGCGAGGAGAGCCAGGACGAGCCGCTGGTTTCCGGCGATGATGACGAGGACCTTCCCGCCGCCCGGCTGACAGCCGTCGGCGCGACGGCCGACCCGGTTAAGGACTACCTCAAGCAGATCGGCAAGGTCCCGTTGCTCACCGCCGGGCAAGAGGTCGAACTGGCCAAGCGGATCGAGGCAGGCCTGTTCGCCGATCACAAGCTCGCCGACGATAGCCAGAACCTTCGCGCCGACGCGCGGATCGACCTGGAGCAGGTCGCCGAAGACGGCAGGAGAGCCAAGAACCACCTGCTGGAGGCCAACCTCCGCCTGGTCGTCTCGCTGGCCAGGCGGTACACCGGGCACGGCATGCTGTTCCTGGACCTGATCCAGGAGGGCAACCTGGGCCTGATCCGCGGCATGGAAAAGTTCGACTACACCAAGGGCTACAAGTTCTCCACCTATGCCACCTGGTGGATCCGGCAGGCGATCACCCGCGCCATGGCCGACCAGGCCCGCACCATCCGCATCCCGGCCTACATCTCCGAGGCCATCAACAAGCTCGCCCGGGTGCAGCGCCAGATGCTCCAGGACCTGGGCCGCGAGCCCACCCCGGACGAGCTCGCGGCCGGGCTGGACATGACCCCGGAAAAGGTCATCGAGGTGCAGAAGTACGGCCGCGAGCCGATCTCGCTGCACACCCCGCTCGGCGTGGACGGCGACAGCGAGTTCGGCGACCTGATCGAGGACTCCGAGGCGATCCAGCCCGGCGAGGCGGTCAGCTTCACGCTGCTCCAGGAGCAGCTGCACTCGATCCTCGGCACGCTGTCCGAGCGCGAGGCCGGCGTGGTCTCGATGCGGTTCGGCCTGACCGACGGCCAGCCCAAGACCCTGGACCAGATCGGCAAGGTCTACGGCGTGACCCGGGAGCGTATCCGCCAGATCGAGTCCAAGACTATGTCCAAGCTCCGCCACCCGTCCCGATCCACGCTCCTGCGGGACTTCCTCGACTGACCTGACCGACGGCGGCAGCCCCAAGACGCAATCAGCGATCCCCGCCTGCCGGGCTCGTAGACGCACAGAATGCCCGGATCTGGACGGCCAGCGTCGTGATCGGCATCGAGCCGAAGTCCGCGTAAGGCGGGTCGGCGCGCGTTCTCCCCGGACCATGCCCGTCACTCAGCGATTGGCATCGCCTCGAGGCTGATCTTCGATCCAGCCCGGTCGGACCAGCTGGAGCTGGCGCGCGATATGCGGCAGCGCCGGACGCCGGTCGGCCGTGCCGGCCATACGCGTCGCCGTAGAGATCACCGCACCCTGGCGCGGTATGGGCGGCCGTGCCGGCGAACAGCTGGGCACCATGGCGGCGGCTCGCGCGAGTTCTCCGGCTTGTGGGCCACGAGGTGCCGGTGGCGCAGGCTGCCGCGCCGTCTTGGCGGGCGGCTGCTGGCGGGGTCCGCTGGCCGGGGTGCCCGGGCAGGCCGCGCTCCATGACGGGAAGCGCACAGGCAGTGAAGCCGGGGGTTCTGGTCGTCATGGCGTACCGCTATGCGCGGATCTTGGCCTCATGATGCCATCCGGCGCCGGCCAGCGATTTCTTCCCTGCCTGGCCGGGCCCTGCCGGGACGGGTCCGGGCGGTGGCCGGGCGGGCCGCCGTGTCCCGCGACGCGGCCCTAGCCGGATGCGCGGCCGGCGGGGCGGGAGGGACGGGTGTGCCGGACGTGGCGATCTGCCGGACCACGTGATGGCCGGTCGCCACGTCGTGGCTGGCCGCGGTGACGCCCGCAGCGTCGTGCAGCCGCTGAAGTTCGCGGAGCTGGCTGCGCTCTACCAGTGCGATGACCATGCCGGTGGCCCCGGCACGGGCGGTACGGCCCGAGCGGTGCAGGTAGTCCTTATGGTCGTTCGGCGGGTCGAACTGCACGACCAGGTCGACGTCGTCCACGTGGATGCCGCGGGCCGCGACGTCAGTGGCGACCAGGACCCGGGGATGCCCGGCGGCGAACGCGTCCAGGGCCCGCTGCCGCTGGTTCTGGTTGCGGTCGCCGTGGATGGCCGCGGCGTCGACTCCGGCCCTGGACAGCTGTCTGGCGAGCCGGTCCGCGCCGTGCTTGGTGCGGACGAAGAAGAGCGTGCGTCCTGGCCGGCCGGCGATCTCCGCCGCGACCGGCACCTTGTCCTGCGCGGACAGGACCAGCACCCGGTGCTCGGCGGGCCCGGAATCGGCCGAGGAGGTGACCGCGTGCAGCGCGGGATCACGGACATAGGTCGTCACCAGCTGGCCGACGCCGCGGTCCAGGGTCGCGGAGAAGAACATCCGCTGGCCGGCCGGGGGCGTGTGGTCAAGGATGCGGGTGACCGCGGGCATGAAGCCCAGGTCGGCCATGTGGTCCGCCTCGTCGAGCACGGTGACCTGGACGCCGGACAGCGTGCAGGCCCGCCGCTCGAGCAGGTCGATGAGCCGGCCTGGCGTGGCCACCACGATGTCGGCGTGGCGGACGCGGGCGATCTGCCTGCTGATCGATACGCCGCCGTAGACCGTGGTGATGCTCAGGCCCACGCTGCGGCCCAGCGGCGCGAGCGCGTCCGCGACCTGCTGGGCGAGCTCGCGGGTCGGCACCAGGACCAGGCCGCGGGGCGCCTTCTCGCGCCGCTGGCCCGCGGTGGCGGCGAGCCTGGTCAGCAGCGGGAGTCCGAAGGCCAGCGTCTTGCCCGACCCGGTCTGGGCGCGGCCGAGCACGTCGCGGCCGGCCAGCGCGTCGGGAAGCGCCCGGGCCTGGATCGCGAATGGCTGGCGGATGTCACGCGCCGCGAGCGCGCGGACCAGCCGCGGGTCCAGGCCGAGCTCAGCGAACGTGGCCGCCGTGGGCGGCGACGCTGCGGCGGCGGCATCCAGGGCCAGGTCAAGCTCGGAATACGGGTCTGTCCGCCGCGGCCGCGGGACCTGCGGGCGCCGGGCCGCGGCCGGGCCGCGGTGCCTGGCGGGACGCTCACCGCCCCGG
>JASHPR010000615.1 GCA_030038015.1 Streptosporangiaceae bacterium | reverse complement strand
GGCGGCCCTCGCGGCGGGAGCGGGCGCCGCGGGGGCGGCCGCGCCGGGCATCGACGCCGCCGAGCTGCACGCGCCCTTCACCCATCAGGAGATCCTGCTGCGCGGCGCTCTCGGCCTCGGTGACGATGTGCGGGTCAACCCGTCGGGCGGCGTGCTCTGCGGCAACCCCATGTTCGCCGCCGGCCTGGCCAGGATCGGCTGGGCGGCGCAGGAGATCATGTCCGGCCGCGCGGGCCGCGCCCTGGCCCATGCCACCAGCGGCCCGGCCCTGCAGCAGAACCTCGTCTGCGTCATGGAGGCACGGTGACCGCGCGGGAGGCACGGTGAGAAAGAGGGCGGCCGTCCTCGGCGTCGGCCAGACGCGGCACCGGTCACGGCGGGCCGACGTGTCGATCGCCGGGCTGTGCCGGGAGGCGGTGGACAGGGCCCTCGCCGACGCGGGCACCGCCGCCGCCGGCATCGACGCGGTCGTGGTCGGCAAGGCCCCCGACCTGTTCGAGGGCGTGATGATGCCCGAGCTCTACCTGGCGGACGCGCTCGGCGCGGTCGGGAAGCCGCTGCTGCGCGTGCACACCGCCGGCTCGGTCGGCGGGGCGACCGGGATCGTGGCCGCCAGCCTGGTCCAGGCCGGCCTGCACCGGCGGGTGCTCGCGGTCGCGTTCGAGAAGCAGTCCGAGTCCAACGCGATGTGGGCGCTGTCGATCACCCCGCCGTTCAGCATGCCGGTGCTGGCCGGCGCGGGTGGGTACTTCTCCCCGCACATCCGCGCATACATCCGGCGCAGCGGCGCGCCGGCGCACATCGGAGCGATGGTGGCGGTGAAGGACCGGCGCAACGGCAGCCTGAACCCGTACGCCCACCTGCAGCAGGCCGGCATCACGCTGGAGTCGGTGCTGGCCTCGCCGATGCTGTGGGACCCGGTCCGCTACGACGAGACCTGCCCGTCCTCGGACGGCGCCTGCGCCGTGGTCATCGGCGACCAGGCGGCTGCGGAGGCCGCGCAGGGTGACGGCCGCCCGGTGGCCTGGATCCGGGCCACCGCCATGCGCACCGAGCCCACCATGTTCGCGGGCAAGGACCACGTCAACCCGCGGGCCGGCGCCGACGCCGCGGCGGCGCTGTGGCAGCAGGCCGGCATCACCGACCCGCTCGAGCAGATCGACGCCGCCGAGATCTACGTCCCGTTCTCCTGGTTCGAGCCGATGTGGCTGGAGAACCTCGGCTTCGCCGCACCAGGGGAAGGGTGGCGGCTGACCGAGGCCGGCGAGACCGAGATCGGCGGCAAGCTCCCGGTCAACCCGTCGGGCGGGGTGCTCAGCTCGAACCCGATCGGGGCCTCCGGCCTGCTGCGGTTCGCCGAGGCCGCGCTGCAGGTCATGGGCAGGGCCGGGGCCCACCAGGTGCCGGGGGCGGCAACGGCGCTCGGCCACGCCTACGGCGGCGGCTCCCAGTACTTCTCGATGTGGGTGGTTGCCGCGACGCCCCGCTGAGGGATCCCGCCGCAAGCCCGGAGCGGGTCAGGTCGCGGCCCGGGCGGGAGCCCCCGTCCCCGGTCCCTGTGCCGCTCCCGGGCCGGAGCCCCGCCCCGGTCCCTGTGCCGCTCCCGGCCCGGAGCCCCGTCCCGGTCCCTGTGCCCCTCCCGGCCCGGGGGTTACCCTGAAGGCAGGCATCTTGCTTGCCACTCGGCTTTCGCGGTCTGGAACCGGGACAGGAGCCGGCGGATGGGTGATCGGGACGTGGACCACCCGGGCAGTCGCCACGCGGCCTGGGCGGGCGTGCGGCTGCGGCGGCCTGCGGTGGACCCGGCCATTCCCTCTGCCGAACGTGCCCTGCTGACCGCGCCCGGCACGCGGCTCACCCCGGCCTGCCAGGGCAGGCCCAGGCGCCGGCGCGACTACCTGCCCCGGGATCCCGAACGGCGCCTGGCGGCGGTCGACGGGGCCGCCGTCGGCCTGACCGGGGCCATGATGATCGCTGTGTTCGGCACGACCCCGCTGGCCGTCGGGGTGCTGGGGCTCCAGGCGGCGACCGCGTGGGAGACCGCGTCGTCGCACTACGCGCTGCTCCTGGCGGAGATCATCGCGATCATCACCATCGTGGTCTTCGGCTTCCGGGTCGCCCTCTTCGGCCAGCTCACCGGCAAGGTGCCCGCCGAGGTGGCCGCGCGCACCCACCACGGGCGTTACCTGACCGACCAGGACTTCGACGCGCGTCACCGGGCGCTGCTGCGGCGCGCGCAGGACGCGATCGACACCGTCGCCTCGTCGCAGGTGTGCCAGGACGACCTGCTGGACCGGGCCGCGGTGAGCACGGCCCTGGCCGGCCAGGAATGGGACATCGCCGTGGCGCTGCGGGAGCAGGCCCGGCTGCGCGCCAGGCGGGCAGAGCTCGCCACGGCCAGCGCGGGCCCGGCCACCGCCGCACTGCTGCGCCGCCAGGCACGGGCGGCACGGCTCGCCGGATCCAGCATCGCGGCCAGGGTCGAGGCGCTGGAACGCTTCGCCGCCGAGGTGCGCGAGACAGACGCGGCCTACCTGGACTGGCAGCAGGCAGCCAGGCTGGCGGAGCTGCACGGCCAGCACGTCGACATGCTCGCGCGCACCGCCGCGGACGAGCACGGCATCGCCGACATCGAGGCCATGGCGCGGCAGGCCCGCGCCGTCCGCGTCGCCTTCCGCGAGCCGCCCGGCTAGGGGGAGCTGGGTGAGTGGTCTTCTGCCATCCCGGCGAACAGCTCAGCATAGTCGTAGGCGGCCTCGGGCTTCGCACGCACCTTGGCATCGACCATCTTCGCGTCCTCGCCGACGAGGATCCGCCAGGCCCCCGATCGCACCCCGTCGAGGATGATGGCCGCCGCGTCGGCCGCGCTGAGGGGCGCCTTGTCGCGGAAATCGTTGTTCCCCCGGACCAGGAGCTGGCGCAGGTCATCGGCGGAGGCGCCCTCGGGCAGCGCGCCGGCGCTGATCAGCGCGGCCTGCGCGTCCGGGGGGATCAGCTCCTCGATCTGGGCGTCGGTCATGTGCTCCGGCGCGGGCAGGCCGCGGGCCCGCAAGCTGTTCGCGATGATGTCGGTGCCCACGTGCCCCGGGATCACAACGGCCACCCTCACCTGCGGCGCGTTGGTGCGCAGGTCCTCGATGAGCGCCTCGGAGAAGCCCCGCACGGCGAACTTGGCTGTGGCATAGGCGCTGTTCGGCATGCCCGGGCCCAGCGCCGCCCACAAGCCGTTCAGGCTGCTCGTGTTGACCAGGACGCCGTCGCCGCTGGCGATCAGCAGCGGCAGGAACGCGCGGGCGCAGTAGTAGACGCCCCACCAGTCGGTGGCGAACGTGCGCTCCCAGTCCTCCCGGGAGTCCTTGACGAAGCTGCCGCCACCGCCGATGCCGGCGTTGCTGAACACCAGGTCGACGTGATCGCGGGCGTGCTGCTCGAGCAGCTCATCGCGGAACCGCAGGACCTGCGCCTCATCGGAGACGTCACAGGCGTGGCCGGTGACGAGGACGCCGTCCGGGGCGCCCGGGCGGGCCGTCACCGCCGTGTCGGTGACGGCGGCCACGTTGAGGTCGCACGCGGCGACCGAGCAGCCCTGCGCCGCGAGCTGGCGGGCAAGCTCCCGGCCCATGCCGGAGCCGCCCCCGGTCACCACCGCCAGCTTTCCCGTGAACGAGTCCACAGCCGCAACCTCCCACCGGCCGCGCATGGCCGCCGCCGGAACCGGGGCGGTCCCCCTGGCGCCGGGATGCAGCCCTGCCGACTAAATTGATATCACTTTGTCGGCCGCTCAGCAGCCGTGGCCCGTTGCGCGCCTGCCGCTGGCTCTGTTTCGCGGGACATTTTGCGGCCTTTCACGTCCATTGCCGGTGCCCCGAATATAGCGTGCTGCCGCGCCGGGTGACCCGCTGCAGGTACTCGGCACGGTTGAGCGGGTTGCTGTCCGACCTCGGCCGGGCCGGGGCGGGGCCGCTCACCGGCTCGTAGCGGTCGAAGGCGCACTCCAGCACGCCTTCGCCGCGGGTCAGCGGCGGAAGCTGCTGGCGCAGCTCGTGCACCCGCGCGGCCGGGATGTCGCCTTCCAGGCTGCGTCCGCGCCGTTGCACACAGCTGGCTCGCAGACCACGGTTCCCGCCCGTCCCGGAGGATGAGCACGGCGCGCTGCAGCGGCGGCAGGTGCTGCAGCGCGACGACGAACGCCAGCTCCAGGCTCTCCGGCTGCTCAGAGCACGCTTCCGGCGAGCCTGCCATCCGGTCGCCGGGCGCCCCGGAGGGGCAGGGCTCCAGCCAGTCGGGCTGGCCGAACCCGGGGGGCAGCTTGCGGCGGGCGCGGCCCCTGCCGAGGTCCGGGGCCGCGTTGGTGGCGATCGTGTACAGCCAGGACCGCACCGAGCTGCGGCCCTCGAAGCCGGGCAGGCCCTTCCAGGCCCGCGGCAGCGCGTCCTGGAGCGCGTCGTCGGCGTCGCGCACCGAACCGAGCATCCGGTAGCAGTGCGCGTGCAGTTCCGCCCGGAGCGGGCCGACCAGGCCCGCGAACGCGCTCTCGTCACCGCGCCTCGCGAGCGCGACCAGGCCGTCCTCGTCCCCGTTCTGGATACCGGGCACGCGGTCAGTCCGTGAACGTCGGGTCGGCGCCGTGCAGCACCCGTGCCCGGCCCTTGGGCTCTTCCCAGTCCTCGGACCTGCCGAACGCGGTCATGTCCAGGAACGCGTACGCGAGGATGACCGGCTCGGCGCCCCTGGCGTAGGCCGAGTAGGTGTGGAAGACCTCGCCGCCGTCGCGCAGGAAGCAGCTGTACCCGGGCTCGTCCCAGGATTCGCCGTCCTCGATCTGATCCGACACGTCCCGGTAGTTGTAGTGCACCTGGCCCCTGGACCCGTCGACCGTGACCTCGAAGTCGTAGTTGAAGTCGGTTTCTCCGGAGGAATACCACGGCACCACCCAGCCCCTGGCAGCCCGGTACGCCTCGAGCTTGGCCAGCGGCGCCCGGGACACCAGGACGAGCGCGGTGTCGCGGGAGTGCAGCTGGGCCAGCAGCCTGCCCGAGATCACGTCCACCGCCGCGCTGCAGCCGGGGCAGGCCGCGTCCCAGCCGGGCTGGAACATGACGTGCTGGACGATGAGCTGGCTGCGGTCGCCGAACAGCCCAGCGAGCGTCACCGCCCCTTCCGGCCCTTCGAACGCGTACTTTTTCTCGATCCGGACCATCGGCAGCCGCCGCCGCTCAGCGTTCAGAATCGTGCGCCTGGCCGTCTGCTCCTTCTCGAGCGCGAGCAGCCGGAGCCTGGCCTCCAGCCACTCCTCGCGCGAAACGACCGCTGGCAGACCCATCGCAGCCTCCTCCGTGTGACCCTGTCCCGGAATAGACGGGCTGCGGCCCGCTGATTAATCGGTGCCCGGCCCGCGGCTCGGTCAGCACCGGGTTTCCTGTGTGCGCTAACTGCTGCTGGAGCAGCATTTTTCGCACACACTCACGGGGAGCGTGGCTGCACCGGGCAGCGCGGCGCTAGGCGGGCCGCGGCAGCAGGACGACCCCGTCGTCGTCGGCGTGCAGGATGTCGCCGGGGCTGAACGTGACGCCGCCGAAGGTCACCGGCACGTCCACGGCGCCGGCGCCGGCCTTGCCGCTCGCGCGGGGGGCCGTGCCCAGCGCCTTGATGCCCAGGCCCAGCTCCGCGAGGGCCACGCTGTCGCGGATCGCGCCGTGCAGCACAAGGCCTGCCCACCCGTTGGCCAGCGCCGCCCGCGCGAGCACGTCGCCGACCAGCGCGGTGCGCAGGGAGCCGCCGCCATCGACCACCAGCACCGCGCGCGAGCCCGGCGTCTGCACAAGCTGGCGGAGCAGGCCATTGTCCTCATGGCAGGACACCGTGCGCACCGGCCCGGCGAACGTGCGGGACCCGCCGAACTGGCGGAACGGGGTATCGCACACGCGCAGCGCGTCACCGTAGCGGTCGGCCAGGTCGGCGGTGGGCGTGGGGGTCGTCTCGGTCATCAGCTTCTCCTCGTCAGCCCGGAGAAACGTACCGCATCCGGCCAGCACCGCACCCGCGCCGGATAAGCGAGACCGCGGGATCCGGCGGCCGGCCCCCGGGCCCGCTCAGACGGCGTGGGCCTCGCGCGCCCCTGGCCGGTGCCGGTGGGAGGCCGCGCGGGCCTGGACCGCCATGCCGATTTCCATGAAGCCGAACACCAGCAGCCAGATCGCCACGACGAGCGCCAGGACCACCACGGACAGCCTGGGATAGGCCAGCAGCAGGATGCCCGCGACGATGCTGAGCGCGCCCAGCGCGCCGATCCAGCCACGGTGCCGCCTCACCTTATCCGACAGCGCCGCGTACAGCTCCATGCAGCCGTTGATGACCCAGAAGATGCCCAGCAGCAGCCCGAGCGCGACCACGGTGATCAGGACGTGCCGCAGCGCGTAGAGACCGATGACCAGTGACAGCACGCCGAGCAGCGCGGAGAGGATCCTGGCGCCGGCGGACAGGTCGTGCCCGAAGGCGGTGACGAACCTGTATATGCCGTACACAACCAGCTCGATGCCGAACAAGATCGCGATCACCACGAGCGTCGGCGCGGGCCAGGCCAGCGCGATGATGCCTGCGGCCACCGTGATGATCCCGAAGGCCATCATCCAGCCCCAGTGCTGGCCGACCCGGCCGAGCGTGTCGGCGGCGTCGGGCCGCAGTGGTTCCGTCATGGATCGCCTCCCCCAGGGCGCCGTGCTCCATGCACCCGCCGGTGCCCGGTCGGCGCTGGTATTCCCTGCGCTGGCCTGCTGGAACCGGGGCAGCTTCGTTGGCGGTGACCTGAGACAGAGCCGGCTGTCTGCTTCGTCGCATTGCGGAGGCAAAATCCGTCAGCTGACCGATGTCTTCCGCTGCAACTTGCAGCAGTATTTGTCTTGCAACAGGCAACCCGGCTCCTACCGCCCCGGGCAGGGAACAGATGGACACGATGTCGCCCGTCCGGCCGACCGTGCAACGGCCGCTCCGGGTCTCGCTCACCGCAGGGCCGGCTGCCGCGGCCGAAGCCCGCGGGGAGGTCCGGGCGGCCATCCTCGCCTGGGACATCCCCGTGGACCCGGCCGTCGCGGTCCTGCTCACCAGCGAACTGGTGACCAATGCCCTGCAGCACGCGCCGGGCGGGCCGATCGCGCTCACCATCACCTGCGTCTGCGACCAGCTGCGGGTCGATGTCCACGACACGTCGCGCCGAGCGCCGGTGCTGGTGGATGCGCCGGCCGACGCGGAAGCCGGGCGGGGCCTGATGCTGGTCGCCAGCCTGTCGACCGCCTGGGGTCATTACCGGACCGCCGCGGGTAAGGCCGTGTACTTCACGCTGCTGCCCGCGGCCGGCCCCGGCTAAGGCGGGGCCGAGGCGCCAGACGGCCGTCAGACGTGGGTCCGGTGAATCGTGACCGCCCAACCGGGATTCACCGGACCCGCCCCGCCCGCCTCGGTTTTCCGCTGCGCGATCACCTCGACGCGACCGTGCGCAGGGCCGCCTCGCGGGCGACGTCGATACGCGAATGGACGCCGAGCTTCTTCAGGATGTGGGAGACGTGGGTCGCGACCGTCCGCCTAGATAGCAGCATCCGGCCGGCTATCTCGGGGTTGGACAGTCCCTCCTGCACGAACGCGGCGATCTTTTCCTCGGTGGGCGTGAGGCTGTCCCACCCGCTCTGGGCCTGCCGGTGCTTCGCGCGCGGCCCGCGGCGGATGCCGTGCTCACGGAACCTGGCCTGCAGCCGCGCGATGTCCCCGGCAGCGCCGAGCGACGCGTAGGTCTCCACGGCGCGCGTGAACGCGGCCCGTGCCTGGTCGCGATCACCGGCGCGGACGAAGCCTTCGGCGGCCGCCTCCAGCGCCTTCGCGCCATGCAGCGGCCGGCGGGCATCGCGGTAGCGCGACGCAGCGCGCATCAGCCACGCGGTGCCGCCGTCCAGCAGGCCCCGGCAGTACAGCGCATTCGCCTGCCGGTGCGGGATCTCCGAGCCGTCGGCAAGGCCCTCCGCAAGGCCGGTGAGCGTTCGCGCGGTGCCCAGATCCCCCGTCGTCACGGCCAGGCGGACGGCGTCGGCCAGCAGGTCCTCGATCTCGTCTAGTTCTTCCGTGATGCCGGCGAACCCGGAGGTGAGCACCTCGAGCGCCGCCGGGAGCGCGCCGGCCTGCTCCCGGTCCAGGCTGCGGGCGAGGGCCAGCGGGCCGATGACCCGGTTCCCGATCCGCTCGGCGCGCGGCAGGGCAGCGGCCAGGTAACCGCGCGCCGACGCGATCTCGCCCCGGTGGAAGCAAATCACGGCGGCGATGCCCAGATCGCAGCAGGCCGCCATGGCTCCCTTGAGGTCTTCGTGCAGGGACCGAACCTCGGCCATGGCTTCGGCCCACTGCCCGGTGTCGAAGAGCAGCTGGCCGAGGGCATTGTGCGCCTGGACCCGCCGGATGACGGTGCCGGCCTGGTCAGCCAGGTACTGTGCCTGCCGGGCCGAGGCGAAGGCGTCGTCGTACCGGTCGAGGTCACCCAGCGTGACGGCCTTATTGATCTGCAGCAGCAGGCGCAAGTCGGTCAGCGCCGGATCGGCCTCGGTCACGGTCAGCGCCCGGTCGAACAGCGGCAAGGCGTCCGTGACCTGTCCCTTGACCACGGTCACGATCGTGAGCACATGCAGTGCCCAGCCCATTGCCCAGCTGTCGCCTGCCGCCGAGGCCACCTCGAGGGCGGTGGCGGCGACCTGGCCGGCCTTCTCGGCCTCGCCGAGGCTGCTGTGCGTCCGTGCCGCGAGGGCGAGCAGCCGGGCGCGGTGCCGGGCCGAGATCCCGGGAGATGCGAGGGCACGCTCAAGCGTGGCCAGTGACTCCGCGAAGCGGCCGACCCGCATGCGGCACTGCGCGAGCGTCCAGTGCAGGTCGACGAGCAGATCGGGCTCGACGGCGTGTTCCAGTGCCCGGCTGGCCACCTGCTCGGCCTCGGCGGCGTTACCCACCCGGTACAGGGCGTCGGCGAGCCGGCTCACCAGCCGGCCGTGCAGGGCCGAGCCGGGCGGGCAGCTCGCCAGAGCCCGGCGCAGGAGTTCGGCCGCCACCTGGGGGGCCTGGCCGACCAGCGGTTCCGCGGTGCGAGCCAGCCAGCCGAGCATCCACTCGTCGATCGGCTCGTTCGTGTCGTCGGCCGCACGGAGCAACTGCCGGGCCACCCGGTCCGCGGGCGCTCCGGCCTCCGCGAGCGCGCGGCCGGCGTCGCGGTGCCATACGGCGCGCACCGGTGCCGGTATCTCGTCGTACAGCGCCGCCCGGATCAGCGGATGCCGGAATGCCAGGCCGCCGCCGGACTCGGCCAGCACGCCGGCGGTGCACGCCTCGTCCACAGCCGGGAGCAGGTCCGGGACTCCGCGGCCCAGCACGGTCGCCAGGTCCCGCACGGCAAAGCCCACACCGAGCAGCGCCGCCGCCCGGAGTACCTCATGCACGGGCCGGGAGACAAAGCCGAGGCGATCCGCTATGGCCGCCGACAGGGAGCTTGGCGCGGAGTCACCCGTGAGCTCGGCCGCACCTCTGTCGGTGATCGTCACGCTGGAGCTGCGATCGAGCGCGGCGACCAGCTCGGTGACGTAGAGCGGGTTGCCCGCCGCGCCGTCGGCGAGCCGCAGCAGCTGGTCGCTGGGCCTGCCGCCGACCAGGGTTGCTACCAGGTCCGCCACGGCAGCCTCGGCCAGCCCGGTGAGCCGCAGCCGGACGGTGTCAGCCATCGATCGGCGCAGCGCCAGCAGGTCCTCCCGCTGCGGAACCGGGCGCAGCATGCCCACCAGGAGCAGCGGCATCTGCCGCACCGTCCTGGCCAGCCGTCCCCACAGCGCGACGGTGGCCTGGTCCGCCCACTGCAGATCGTCAACGACCAGGACCGTCGGCCGTGCCGCGCACTGCTCGGCGACCAGTGCCAGCAACTGCTCGGCCAGCGCGGCCGACACGTCCGTGCCGCGGTCGGCGGCGATCTCGCCCCGCAGCAGGCCAACGATCGTGTTCCGCCGGGGATTGGCCGAGGGCTCGCGCACCCCCAGCCCCTCGATGAGCGGCAGCAGCGGTAACGCCTGGCCCAGTTCGTCTCCGGCGCCCCAGAACAGCTCACAGCCGAGATCGGCCGCCTCGGCAAGCGCTGCCCGCACCAGCGTGGACTTGCCGATTCCCGGCTCGCCCTCGACCAGCACGGATACGCCAGTGCCCGCGGCTGCCTGTCTGGCGAGCCTGACGAGCGCCGCCAGCTCGCTGTCACGGCCGACGAGCGCACCGGCGAGGGCCTCGGTGGGCATGGAGCGAACTTTACTACCGAAGCATTTAAGGTACAACCAGCCCCAAATGATGGATTTGATGCTTAAAAAGGAATCACAACCGCAATGCTCACGCTATTCTCAGTGCATGGCGCGATGAAAGTTTCATGTGCCCTTGCAGTGCATGACGGCTCTCAGTTTTCGCGACATTTTACGCTCACATAGTACGTGAATGTCCCGGGCAAGATTCAGCGTCATGCCGGAAGAAAGTTTTAGTCGCCCGATCACTATAGATAACTGTGGTCCGCGATGCCTAGAATATCGGCGAGGTAGGAAATACCTGGCGGTAACTTCGAGCCCGGCAACAGCCCAGCTGGGCCAAGAAGCCGACGCTGACCTCGCAAGACGCCGGTGGAGGAAGCATGCGTACCGGCCGAGCTATTGCCATTCCCATCATCGTAGCACTCGGCGTTGCCGCATCGGTGCTAGCTGGCGCAGAAATGCATGCAGCGACCGCTCACACGCCCGGCGCCCACGCGCAGGTGACGGCCTCTTCCGAGAATTCCCGGATGCTCCACCACGACTGAGCCGACTCGGTTCTGCAGAGCTGCAGCATCCAATTCTGCGGCGCTGCTGCCGCGGGTGACTTATCTCGTGTGGCGCCCCATTCCGTGCGGGTATTCGGGCACGGCTCGGTCTTAACCGCCTGCAGTCTCCTCAGTGACTCCAGTCACGCTTCTTAACAACCTGCTCTTTTCTTAACGGGCCAAACGCTGATGCCGGCGGCCGGCGCGGACCATCTCTCGAGACGCCCAGCGCGCGGGGCGGTTCCGCGCCCGCGCGCTCGCCGCACAGATCAGGTGCCGGAGCGGATCCGAAGCGACACAATGGTGAGCCGGATCGCAGATCTTGGCACCGAGTGCAATGAGAGTTTCATCACAGAATGTAGTTAAAATACGGGTGACAGTCACACCTGCCGCGGTCGCGGCGCCCAGGAGGAGGTGTGCGCGATGACCGTCCCCGCAAGCCCCACGGTACGGCGACGGCGGCTTGCCGCGGAACTGCGCGAGATCAGGGAAAGCAAGGGCAAGAGCGGGGACGCCGTCGCCGCGGCACTCAGGTGGTCGCCCTCCAAGATCAGCCGGTACGAGCGGGCCAGGACCGGCCTGCAGCCCAGGGAGGTCGAGCGGCTGCTCGACTACTACGGGATCACCGGGTCCCGCCGGGCGCTGCTCCTCGAACTCGCCGAGGATGCGACCCACAAGGGATGGTGGGAGGAATTCGCAGACGGCCTTTCCCCGGACTACCAGCAGTTCATCGGCCTGGAGCACGAGGCCAGCCAGATCTGCATCTGGCACGTTGAAGCCGTCGCCGGCCTGCTGCAGACGGAAGCCTATGCCCGGCACATCATCAGCAGCTACACCCGGGTCGAGCCGGTCGCGCCGGGCATGGTCCAGCGGCTGGTCAGGGTGCGGATGCGACGCCAGCAGGTGCTGGATCGCGAACCGGGGCTGCAGCTGTCCGTCGTGCTCGACGAATCGGTCCTGAGACGGCGGGTCGGCGACGACTCGGTCATGTATGAGCAGCTTCAGCGGCTGGCGGCAGAGGCCGGCCGGCCGAACCTGACCTTGCAGATTCTCCCCCTGGACGCGCAGCACACAGTGTTCGGGGAGTCATTCGTCATATTCCGCTTCGGCCCGGATAACGATGCCATGCTGCACGACGTGGTCAGCGCCGAGCATTTGAAGAGCGGCTTCTCGGTCGAAGTCGAGAGAGAGACCTATCTGCACAGGATCGCATTCCAGATGCTGACCGACGCTGCCCTCGACCCGGCGTCATCCAAGGCGCTGATACTCCAGACGGCCGAATCGCGCTGGTCGGGCGATCGCGCCGCCCGCTGATGCCGGGGCGGCGATGTCGCGTCCGCCCGGGCTGGCAGGCGGCACGCATCCCGCGCCTCGCGGGCCCCGCCCGGCTTTCGCCCGCGCCGGGCCAATGGCAGCGGCGCCGCCGGAGGTTCACACATTGGCAGGTCAGCCTCTCGCCCGGGTCATTCCCCGATATCGGCGAGTGATCGGCAGCCGACAGGCCGTGAGCTAGTCCCGTTTATCGACGATTTGCCATCACTTGCATCAACGACCCCAGTACCCTCTTGTAACGATCACAAGCCCGGGAGCGATCACAGGTCCCAGACCTCCCCCGGGATTCATTGGTTCGACTGCCCACAACATCCTGTAGTCATTAGAATACTTTCTGCAATTAGAAATACAGTTCGAATCAGTCATATTTTAGGAGGTAAGACATGAAATCACTTGCCCCATGGGGGCGCGAGGGAAGAACGGGCGCGAACCTGTCTTGGGTTAAGAGCTCGCTGAGTTTCGCCAATGGCAACTGCGTCGAGGTCGCGGCCAGCCCGGACGGCGAGGTCGCCGTCCGGGACAGCAAGGACCCGGAAGGACCGGTCCTCCGGTTTACGCCGGACGAGTGGCAGGCATTTCTCGGCGGCGTGCGAAACGGCGAGTTCGACGGTTTCGGCAGGATATGACTGCGACGGCGTAAGCGCCGTGGCAGCTCTGCCCGGTCTGACCGCAGAGCCGAAGGCGGACGAAGGCCCCTCCGGTGGGATGAGGGGCCTTCGTCCCGGCCGGGCCGTTGGGCATCTTCTGCGGCCGCGCGCCTCGGCCGCCCGGCCTGCCCTGATGCGAAGAGAGCCCGGACGCGAAGTGGGTCAATAAATCCACGCGTTGGAAATAGGCGTGCTGTGGCCGGCGCCCGCCGGGTCAGCGCTCGCCGCGAGACGAATGCTGCCTGCGGACGCGTGGGCACCGGCGCTGCCGTAGCCCGACGCTGCCGCGACGGCGCCGAGGCTGCCGAGCGCAAAAGCCAGCGCGAGAATACCGCGTCCCGCCGGGCTTAGCGGCTTGCTCCGCAGTGCATCCTGAATGGCCTGGGCCGGAACGGCTGACGGCTGCAGTGCATGGCGCGGCATGTACCTATGAGTCTTCATCGGGATGGTCCCCTCATCGGTAGCTTGCATTTACTGAAGCCTGGCCAGCCTCCTAAAAGGAAACTACACCTCCAACTGCGTTCCTGCGCGCTATTCCGGTTGATCCGGACGACTTTTTTCCTGGTACTCCGATATGTGCGCGGAACGCAGCCAGACCATCACGCTCGCGCCAAATTAAACGGAACGCTGCCGCCGTTTCCGGCGCCGATATACCAGCGCCGTGCCCGGCCGCGGCTGGCATCGCCCCCAAGGGCGCCGCGCCGCTCGTCGCCATCACTTTGATCTCTGCAACAACGAGCATCCCATTGTCAACAGGAACCCGGGCATACCCGCAGAACACCGCCTGTCACTCGCCACCGCCCGCCGGCCGGCTTGTCAAGCGAATACGCCTGCCGCGGGGCCTGAAGGAGACCTGACGAGATTTGCTTGCAGTGAAAATTGCGGCGCATGCAGAAGCAGGGGCGCGATCTTTTCCCTGATCCGCTAATTCCTTTAGGATGCAGGTGAGAACTGCCCGCAGCGGGTATTAACTCTTGCGGAATGCCCGTTTCGGTTGTGAGTTGCGGCCCCTCCGGCGAGCGGTGAGAGATGCAAGGCGATCATGGAATTCCGGGCGCTGGGACCGATTGAGCTCTGGTCGGCCGGCCAGCGGCAGGACCTTGGGTCGGCCAGGGCACGGTGCATCCTTGCCATGCTCCTGCTGACGCCGCGCACGATAGTGCCGGTCGAGGTTCTCATCGACCGGCTGTGGGATGAACGGCCCCCGGCAAAGGCCAGGGAGAATCTCTCGGTCTACATCGCCAGGCTCCGCTCGTCGCTCCGGCAGGCGGTCGGCGACAGCGTGCAGCTGGCGGGGCGGGCTCGGGGATACGTGCTCGACGTCGATCCCGAGGCCGTCGACATCCATCAGTTCCGCCGGCTGCGCCGGCAGGCGACGGCCCTGGCCGCGAGCGGCGATCATGATCACGCAGCGGTGCTGCTGCGCGAGGCGGAGGGGCTCTGGCGCGGCGAGGCGCTGGCCGGGATCAGCTGCAGCTGGGTGGCACGGATGCGCGAAGGCCTCGAAGAGGAGCGCCGGGCGGCCATTCTTGAACGCGTCGGCTGCGAGCTGGACCTTGGGCGGCACGCCGATCTGGTAGGTGAGCTGCGCGGCCTGCTCGCCCAGTACCCGCTGGATGAAACGCTGGTCGCTCACCAGATGACCGCGCTCTACCGGGCCGGCCGGGCCGCCGACGCGCTCAGCCTGTACCGGGAAACCCGCAGCCGCCTGGTCGCCGAGCAGGGCGCGGAACCCGGGCCGGCCCTGGCCGAGCTGCATCAGCGTATGCTGGCCGGCGATCCCGCCCTGGCCGGCCCGCCTGCGGGCCAGCGCCACGGGCGGGCGGCAGCACCAGACACCCTGCCGCCGGAAACGCCGGACTTCGTGGGCCGCGCCGCGGAACTCGCGCTGCTCACGGCAGGACCCGGGATCGCCATCATCGAGGGCATGCCCGGCGTCGGGAAGACGGCGCTGGCGGTCCGCGCGGCCCGCATGGCCTCCGGGCAGTACCCGGATGGGACGCTCTACCTCAACCTGCGCTCCCACGATCTGGGCAGCCCGTCGCTGGGCGCGGGCGATGCGCTGCACCGGCTGCTGCAGATGCTGTCCGTCCCGGCTGGGCAGATTCCGGACACGACCGATGAGCGCGCCGCGATCTGGCGGGCTCACCTCAGCCGCCGCCGCGCCGTCGTGATACTCGATGACGCCGCGGGGCACGACCAGATCCGCCCGCTCCTCCCGGTGGCCGGCCGCTGCCTGCTCCTCATCACAACCCGGCGCAGGCTGCCCGGCGTCCCGGGCGCCCGGACGCTGACGCTGGGCGTGCTGCCCGCCGGCGAGGCCATCACGCTGTTCCGGCGGATCGCAGGCAACGGCGGGTCCGGCGAGGCGGACCGGCTCGCCGCTGCCGTCGGGTTGTGCGGGCGGCTGCCGCTCACGATCCAGCTCACGGCCAGCCGGATCGCGCAGGACGGCTGGCCGAGCCTCGGCAGCCTGATCGAGGAACTGTCGCAGTCCCCCGCGCGCCCGGGCGGCACGGGTGCGGCGAGCCCGGAGGTGATAGCCGCCTTCGATCTCTCCTATGGCGCGCTGGAGCCCGATCACCAGCGGTTCTTCCGGCGGCTTGGCGCCGGCCCGTGCGCCGCCGTCAGCCTCACGGCCGCTGCCGCCCTTGATGGCTGCACCCTCGCCGAGGCGGAGAAGGCCATCGTCACCCTGCTCGACAGCCATCTGCTGGCGCGCGCCGCCGACGGCCAGTTCCGTTTCCACGACCTGATCCGGGGTTATGCGGCTGGCCGCGCCGCTGGTGATGACCCCGAGGCCGAGCAGCGGGAGGCCGTGGCCAGGCTGCTCGACTACTACCTGCACACGGCGGATCGGGCCGACCGGGTGCTGCACCCGTTCCGGCGCCGCAAGCCCGTGCAGGTCACCACCGCGCCAGCGGCCAGCCCGGCGGTGGGGATGGAGGACGACGCGGCGGCGTGGCTCGAGCTGGAGTGGCGCAACATCCTGCAGGCCGCGCGCTACGCGGGCGGGCACGGCTGGAAGCGGGAGTGCGCCGACCTGATCCACGTGCTGGCCGACTTCATAGAGATCAGGGCGTACTGGGACGAGGCCATCGCGGCTCACACCCTTGCGCTGCAAGCCTGCCGCGATCTCGCCGACCCTGCAGGCATCGCGCAGGCGTCGCTGGCGCTCGCCGTGGTACGCCAGCAGACCGGGCGGCACGAGGTGGCGCTCCCGCTGGCCGAGGAAGCCGCGGCGATCTGCCGGCTGCTCGGCGACCGGAGAGGTGAGGCCGAGTCCCTCGACCAGGTCGGCCTGGCCCATCAGCGCACGGCCCGTTCCCGCGAGGCGCTCGCCTATTTCCACGAGGCGGGGATCCTGTACCGCGCCGCCGAGGACCCGCGCGGCGTGGCCGACACCCTGAGCCATTCCGGGATCGCCTGCTGGCACCTGGGCCGCTACCCCGAGGCACACGCTCACCTGCAGGAGGCGCTGGCGCTCTACCGTGACGTCGGCGACCGGCGCGGGGAGGCGAAGGCGCTGAACAACCTGGGCAGGATCCACCTCTCCAACGGCCACCACCGGGAGGCACTCAGCGCCTACGAGGCGTCCCTGCGGATATTCCGCGAGATCGGCGGGGCGCAGAGCCAGGCGATCGTGTACCAGAACATCGGCGGCGTCCATCACTGCAGGGGTGGCTACAGCGACGCTCTTGCGGCCTGCCGCCGGGCGCTCACGATCTACCGCGACATCGCCGATCTCCCGTATGAAGCCGAGGTCCTCAACGACATCGGCGCCATCTACCAGAGCGCGGCGTGCTACGACGAGGCGCTGATCCACCACCAGAAGGCGCAGCTGATCGCCGAGGAGATCGGGAGCCTGTACCAGCAGCTGATCGCGCTCCGCCGGATTGCCGACATTCATCGCGGCTCGGGCCGCTACCCCGAAGCGCTTGACGGGTACCACGCCGCGCTGCGGCTGGCCAGAGAGATCGGCGACCCGTACGAGGAGGGCAAGACGCTCGAAGGGATCGCGGAATCGACGCTCAGCACCGAGCGCCAGCCGCACACGGCCCGGATCGTCTTCCGGCAGGCGCTTGACATCTTCGAACGGCTCGGCGTGCCGGAGGCGGAATCGGCCCGGATGCGCATCGAGACCATGGAGCCCGCGTCCGGCGTTCGCGTCTGAACGCCCGGCGGGCCGCCGCATGGCCCCCGGCCTGCGCCGTGACCTGGGATGCAAGCCGACCGTCAAGGCGGCTGCAAGATAACCATCCAGGCCGGTGGCACACGATTGTCCTGCAGTCCCGCGCAGCGGGCGCCGCTGGCGGCTCGGCGGGCAGGGCCGCAGCACGTGCTCGGGGCTACCAGGGAGGTCTCCGTGGCTGGCAGCCAACATCCGGTCCCTGCGGGTTCTCTCTGGGGCGTCCCTGAGCCCCGGTTGCCGCACGAGGACCGCTACGGCCAGGGGGCCGGCGAGCAGGGCCGCCCGTTCCCGTGCTCGGCGGGCTGCCTGGTGGCGTCGGACGGCATCGACCCCGGCTATGCCGGCGACCTGGACGCCGTTCCCGGCGGCGGGTTCGCAGCCGGCGACGGGTCGCCGGCTCCCGGCAGCCTCTTCGCCAGCGCCGAGCGGTTCATCACGCTGTTCCACAGCGAGAATCGCGCCGGGCCGCCCGGCCGGCGGCTCGCCCGCGTCCGGCGCGAGATCGAGACGACGGGCACCTACTGGCACACCACGGCCGAGCTGGAATTCGGGGCGCGCGTGGCCTGGCGGAACAGCTCCCGGTGCATCGGGCGGCTGTACTGGCACAGCCTGCGGGTGCGGGACCGCCGCGAGGTCGCGGCGGCGCCGGACGTCGCGGCCGAATGCGTCGCCCATCTGCGCGAGGCCACGAACGGCGGCCGGATCCGGCCGACGATCACCGTGTTCGCCCCGGAAACCCCGGGCCGTCCCGGCCCGCGGATCCTCAGCCCGCAGCTGGTCAGATACGCGGGCTACCAGGCCGCCGACGGCGCCGTGATCGGTGACCCGGCGAACGTGGCCATTACCCGCCTGGCCGGTGCGCTGGGCTGGCGGGGCCGCTGGCCCGCCGGCCGGTTCGACATACTCCCGATGGTGGTCCAGGAGGGCGGCACCCGCCTGGAGCTGCACGAACTCCCCGCGGACGCGGTGCTCGAGGTCGGCATCGGCCATCCGGAGTTCGGCTGGTTCGCCGACCTCGGCCTCCGCTGGTACGCCGTCCCGGTGATCAGCGACATGTACCTGGACGTGGGCGGCATCCACTACCCCGCCGCGCCGTTCAACGGCTGGTACATGTGCACCGAGATCGGCTCGCGCGACCTCGGCGACACCGGCCGCTACGACCAGCTGCCGGTGATCGCCTGGCACATGGGCCTGTCCATGGCCAGCGAGCGGACGCTGTGGAAGGACAAGGCGATGACCGAGCTCAACCTCGCGGTGCTGCACTCGTTCGCCGCCGCCGGGGTGACGATCTCCGACCACCACACCGAGTCGGTCCGCTTCCTCCAGCACCTGGAGCGGGAGGCACGGCACGGCCGGGCCTGCCCGGCGGACTGGACCTGGATCGTGCCGCCGACCGCATCGTCCGCCACCCCGGTCTTTCACCGCTACTACGAGGATTTCGACCAGACGCCGAATTTCTACCGCCATCCGGCGCCGCCGCTGCTGGCGCCGGCCCGCCTGCGCGATCATCAGCCGGGCCTGGCTGCGTGGTGAGCCGGCGCGCCGCATCAGCGGCCGATGCTCCGGTGATCGGGCTGGCCCGGCGCCGCCTCCTGGAACGCGGTTGCCTCCTTGCGCTCCCACTCCTCGATGCCGCGCAGCACGCCCTCGGTGTAGGCCCGCAGGTGGGCCCGGTAGAACTCGCTGTACGTCCGCAGGTACGCCAGCTCGGCCTGCGCCGCCTGGCGCTCCCGGTCGGTCTGCGGCGGGACCGGCAGGTTCAGCGCCGAAACGGCCGCCTCGCGGGCCCTGGCCTGGGCGTCCTCCAGGATCATGTCCGAGTGCTGCTGCGCCTCCTCCATGATGTGATCGCGGCGCAGCCGGGCCTCCTCGGTCACCCTGCTGCAGTATGCCTGGGCATCGGCCACGTACCGGTCGGCCGTCATCTGCGCCGTTGACAGGATCCGCACCGCGTGTATGTGCGCGTCTGCCTCGCCGAACAGCACCGACTGGGGATCGCCGTCGGCCCCGGCCAGGATCCGCCGCCGCAGCCGCTGGACGTCCTGCCACAGGGAGGCCCGCTCGTTCACCAGCCGCACGAACTCGGCATGGACGACGCGCAGGAACCTCCTGACCGTCTCCTCCTCGTAACCGCGCCGCCCGAGCCGCGACAGCGGGAACGTCACGTTCTGCAGCTCATCCGGCGTCAGCCGGTCCTGCTCATCGAACCATGCTGTGGTCGTCAAGGCTCGCTCCACCCAAAATCCTCGATGTGTATCCGGTCGCGCGGTATTCCTGCCGACGTCAGCCGGGTGACGGCCGCCGAGACCATGTCGGCCGGGCCGGCCAGGTAGGCGTCGCGGCCCGACCAGTCGCCGTGGCGGGCCACCACATCCGGCAGGCTGCCGGTCTCGCCGGTGAACCTGGGGTCCGCGGACACCGCCGGCGTGACGGCCAGCCAGGGGTGCTGGGCAGCCATTTTCTCCAGGCTGTCCAGGTCGTACAGCCCGGCGGCGTTCCGGGCGCCGAAGAACAGGTGCGCCTTCGGCGGCTGCGGCAGAGCGGTCAGCTGATCGAGGATGGCCTTCAGCGGGGCCAGCCCCGTGCTCCCCGCCACCAGCAGCAGGTCCCGTCCGGAGAGGGGCTGGCTCAGCGTCAGGGCACCGACCGGAGGTCCCAGCCTCAGCTCGGCGCCGACGATCGCGCTGCCGGTGAGCGCCATGCTCACCGCGCCGCCGTCGATCAGGCGGACGTGGAACTCGAGCATGCCGTCCGGACGCGGGGCGTTCGCCATCGAGTAGTACCGCCACAGCCTGGGGCGGCTCGGGCACTCGATCGCCACGGACTGCCCCGGCAGGTAGTCCATGCGCGGCTCCGGCCGCACGAGCAGGACGGAGACGTCGAACGCCCGCTGCTCGTGAGCGACGACGGTGCCCCGCCACCAGGCAGGACGCTCCTGCTCGTCGGCCGCCGCCGCCTCGGTCATGACCGCGCCGACGAGCCCGTACGCTTCCTCCCAGTCGGCGGCCACCTCGGGCGTCCAGGCCGGCCCGGAGAAGTGCTCCAGGGTCGCCAGCAGGCTGGCGCCCACCGCCGCGTAGTGCCCGGCGACGGCGCCGAACTTGCGGTGGTCACGGCCCAGCCCCTGGAGGAACGCCGTCAGGTCATCGACCTTGTCCACCTGGGAGACGATCGTCACCAGCGCGTCGACGAGATGAGCGCGCTGCGCCGCCATCGAGACCGGGAACAGGTCCCGCACCTCGGGATGCTTGATGAACAGGTCGGAGTAGAAGAACAGCGGCAGCTCGTCCCCGTGGATCGCGACACGAGCGAAGCTGTCCCGCAGCCGGGCAACGTCCAACGGTCTCGCCTTCCTGCGCCGTCGCCATCGGAGCGGGGGTCCCAGCCCGCCGGATGGTGCCAGCAATTGCACGAAAAATACTCATGCAATTTGCACGCAGAGACATCGGTCAGCTGACGGATCTTTGAAGGCGGCCGGTCAGGGCCAGCCAGCCCGTCCTCGGGTTCGCGCGGGTGGCCGGGTGGGCGGGCAGCCGGCCGAACGTGCCGACCGGCAGGTCGGCGGTGAGCTCCATCAGCTCGGCGAAGAAGCGCGAGACCAGGGCCTCGCCCAGCCGCTGATCGAGTTCCTCCCTGGTCAGCCTGCCCTCGACGAAGGACGTCTTGAGCACCTCGATGGACCGCTCCAGGTCGGCCGATGACGCCCGCATGTGGACGTAGCGGCGGGCGGCCGCGGCTTGACCGGCCGGGAGGAAGCCGGGCGAGTCCGCGGTCGGCGTCACGTTCAGGGAACTATCCAAGGCGGCCGGGGAACGGCTGGCCGCCGACGTCGGCCTGGCCGTTGGCCACGAGCCAGGCCAGGGCCTCGTGCAGGGCCTGGAGCGAGGTGTAGCGGGGCGCGTAGCCGAGCACCTCCCTGGCCCGGTCGATGCTCGCGGCGATGCTGCGGAAGGTGTGCTCGCGGGTGGTCCCGGCGTGCTCGGGCCCGGCCCGGCGGCCGAACTCGTCCCAGTCCACGAATTCCAGCACCGGCTCCCGGCCGAACCACTGGGCGACCCCGGTGGCCAGGCCGCGCAGCGTCATCGCCTGCCCGGCCACGACGTGGAAGCTGGACCCGATCGCCGCGGGCCTGTTCATGGCGCGCTCGAAGGCCTGAGCCACGTCGTCGGCGTGCACGTGGTGCAGCACGCCGAGGCCGTGGTCGGGCAGCGCGAGCGGCTTGCCGGTCGCCAGGTGCGTCCAGACCGCCGGGTCCAGGTTGCCGGCCGGGGTGATGACCGGCCAGCCGGGCCCGCTGATGTGCCCGGGGTGCAGCACCACCGAGGGCACCCCGCCGCCCAGGGTCTCGCGGTGCAGCAGCGCCTCGATCTCCGCCTTGCCGGTCCCGTACTCGCCGTAGGCGGTGCGGGGCTCGTCCTCGGTGACCGGCACCCGCAGCGCCGGGCCGTGCACCCAGATGGTCCCGCAGTGCAGCAGCAGCGGGCGGGACGGGCGCAGCGCCTCGACGAGCTGCAGCGCCGACGCCGCGGTGAAGCAGACCAGATCGACCACCACGTCCGGCTCCAGCGACGTGACGTGGGCGCCGAAGGCGCCGTCGGCGTCCTCGGCGTCGCGGTCGACCGTGATCATGGTGACGGACTCCCACTCCGGGCTGGGGTGGTACGGCTCGCGGGTGCCGCGGCTCATGGCGATCACCTGGTGACCGCCGCGCACCAGCCGCGGCACCAGGTAGGTCCCGATGTGCCCGGTGGCTCCGATCACGACGACGCGGCTCATGCGCGGCTCTCCTCCTCGCTGGTTGCAGCGGCCTTCGCGGCTCCGGCTTCGCTCGCGGCCCCTTCCGCGACCGCCCGGGCCCAGCGCAGGTCGGCCTTGCCGGACGGGCTGCGCCTGACGCCGGGCACGAACACGAAGCCGCGCGGCTTCTTGTAGCCGGCGAGCCGCGCGGCGACGTGCGCCGCCAGCGCGCCGGCGTCCGGCTCGGCGCCGTCGGCCGGCGCGACGACCGCGGTCACCCGGTGCCCCCAGCGCGGGTCGGGCAGCCCGACGACCAGCGCGTCGCGCACGCCCGGGTGCTCGATGAGGACCTGCTCAACTTCCTCGGCGAAGACCTTCTCGCCCCCGGTGTTGATGACCCGGCTGCCGCGGCCGTGGAAGGTGACCGAGCCGTCGGCGCCGAGCGAGGCGAGGTCGCCCGGGACGACCCAGCGCCTGCCGCCGATGGTCCGGAACGTCTCCTCGGTCTTCGCCGCCTCGCCGAGGTAGCCGATCTCGTCATCGGCCGGCGCGGCGAGCACGCCCACCTGGCCCGAGCCCGGGACCACGTCACGGCCTGCCTCGTCAAAGACCCGTGCCCCGGGCATGAGCATGAAGCGTGAGGTGACCACCTCGTCGCCGCGCCTGGTCTCGCTGACCGCGAACGGGCCGCCCTCGGACGCGGCGACCACGTCACGGCAGACGAAGTCCCCGTGTGCCAGCAGGCGGCGCTTCACGTCCGCGCTCCAGGTCACACCCACGCTGAGGATGCGGCGCAGGCTGGACACGTCGTACGGCCGGCCGGCCTGCGCCGCCCGGTCCAGCGCCTCGGCCAGGGGCAGGGCGAACACGTCGCCGACGATCGGGACCGTGTCCACGCGCTGCGCGGCCACGGTGCGGGCGAGCTCGTCCGGGTCGTACGAGCGTGACGTCAGGTAGACCACCCGGCCGCTGGCCACCAGCGCGCCCAGGGACGTGTACATGCCGGTCGCGTGCATCAGCGGCGGGGCGGGCAGGCAGACGATGGCATCGCCGCGCTCGGACAGGCGCCGCGTGGCCGCGGTGAGCGCGCCGAGCGAGCCGGGGACGGGCTCGCCGATGAGCGTGAAGCCGTTCGCGGAGACGACCGGGTACAGCCATGCGTGGGTGACCAGCACGCCCTTGGGCTTGCCGGTGGTGCCACCGGTGTACATCAGCCAGTGATCCACGCCGCGCTCGGCCCTGGGCTGCGGCGCCGCGGCGGCGATGGCGTCCTCGTAGGAGCTGACCCGGCCGCCG
>JASHPR010000614.1 GCA_030038015.1 Streptosporangiaceae bacterium | reverse complement strand
AGACTGCGCAGATGGAACCATCCGCCGCTAGGCCTTGTCGTCGCCGGGCTGGACGTCGAGCGCCACGACGTCAGGGTCAGGGCGGGCAACCGCACGTCGGCCGCTCGCCGTCTGCCAGTAGGTCTCCTTGCCGAGCAACGTCTCACCGAACCGGTCAAACTCGGCGATCACCTTCTGCGTTGCCGCATTCACGGCCTCCCGGGTCCGCTCCCCCAGCTCCTCTAGCTGGCGGGACACCTCGCCCTGGATGCGGACACCAACCTCGTCCTTGGCCAGGTCCTGCAGCTCCCGCTTCGCCTCGCGGATCGCGGCCCGAAGATCCTTGGTGGCGGCGTGCGCTTCGCGGATCATCTCGCGGCATTCACCGACCGCAGCTTCCAGTCGTTCAAGTTCGCTCACGGCAGCCTCCTCGCTCATCGTCGTCGGCTGGACCGGTCACTCCCAGTCTCGGCCGGTCAGTGATCTGGCCGCAAAGCGGCGACATCGCCGAGGGTGACCACACATGCAGCTGCCGAACGAACGCCAGGCCGGCCCGTGGCGGCGCTTGAAGCAAGCCGTCCTCCCACGGCATCTAGCCCGAATCGATGATTTGTTACGCTCAGTGATGGAGACTGCCCAGGAGAACGCGCGCCGAGGCGCCGTTATGGTCGGCTGCAAGGCACCCGGTGTTCGCCAGCAGAGGAACACAGAACAGGTCGATCTGGTGAGCCATTATCAGGGCAGAACCCCCTGCCCCGGCCGGCCGCACATGCCTGTTGACTGAACTGCGGGACGTCCGTGCAGGTCAGAGGGCCAGTCGACAACACTGATGGAGGCCAGAGCCTCGTCGGAATCGGCCCGCGTGGCGGCTTGTGCCCGACATGACTAAGGGCCTGCTGAGGCACAGAGCAGGCATACGGTGTGGAACAGGGCAGCTTGCTTCTTCTCGTTGCTGATCTTTGACGTCAGTACCCGATCAGCTTAGACCTTATCGCATGGGTCTTGACCTGCGACAACGCCCAAATCTACAACTCGACTTGCATTGTTCAGGGAATGCCGACGATCGTGCACTCTCATACGCGCAGGGCTCAGCTGAGTTCGCTTATGCCTTTCCAGATGAGAACCGCAGTGAAGAGCAGTTCGATACCGGCAGTGATCTGCCGGGAGTGGCCGCTGACGAATGTATTGAGGCTGCCCAGCAGTGGGGTGGCCCGACGGCCCAGTATGACCACGAGGGTGACAGGCACCATGGCCGGCGACAGGGTGATCACTAAGAGGATAAGCCAGGTCACTGCTTTACCGGCGAGGTTTACCGGCGATCGCGAGATTTGGTGCAGGCCCGCCAGGAACAACACAAGGGTGGAGAAGTTTACTAACATGCCCAATCCCCCGACGCCGGCGAACAGGATCGCGGGAGCGTCAGCCAGGTGTCTCTGGGCCCGGTCACGGTGTGATTGGGCCCGGGTCTTTGCTGGGTGGAGGGCCCAGGCGGCGAGCAGGGCCAGCAGCACCGCTGCGGCGAAGTCGATCGTGGCATCGGCCCACGAGCGGTGATGGTGAGCGGCGTGCAGGTTGTCCAGGAGCGTCAGCCCCAGCAGGCTGAACGCGATCAGGGTCGCTGCTGCGCCGCCGGCCAGCGCCCACGCCCGGGCTACGGGATGGCGTCGGCCCGAGAGGACCAGTACCTGGAGAGCAAAGATTGTCGGGCTGATAGCGGCCCCTAGGGCCAAGGGCACCACAATGGCCAGAAGGGAGCCCATGAGGCTAAGCCTAATGGTCTCCCAGCGATTCCGGGAACGCCGCGCCGCAAACGTTGCCTAAGGTCGCTCACTCTCAAGTAATGTGAAGATAAGTGGCCGGCTGCTGATCGCCAAAACCTGGGATGCCGAGCTTTGATACTGCCTTCGGAGAATACCGGGATAATGATATTATGCGTATCAGACATCATGGCTTGCTATAGCGTTTCATCATCATAGGGTCGGCATGGCGACCTGCAGGCGCGCTCAGGGCTCCGGCGCGTTCCGGTATGCGAGTATGCGAGTAATATGCCAGACGCCGCGCCGGAGCCCAAGGGATTAGCTGGCGATCTTGTAAAGCGTCACGAGTGCCCACCGCGTTGACGTCTTCGAGCAGGCGATCGGGAAGCACCCGCAAGACTGGCACGTGCTGCAGCGGGTGTTTGCCGCCGACCTGGACCCCGCGTCGCCCGCAGGTCAGAGGAGCCAAACCGGTCTGCCCGGGCGAGCGGTCACTGGCCCAGTCCTCGACTGTGACCGAGATCCGCCGGTCTGCGCGACCACGAGCTTCCAGCGATAATGCGCTGAGATGGGCATATCAAGCTCTCGGGTGGCTGCTGGCCGTCCCGCACGCGGCTGAACCTCACAGCCCGGGCACCAGCAGTTGGGTGGCGCCCAGGGCAAGGAATAATCGGGAACGGGCCGCCACCGGCCACGGCGCCCGTGGCCATCCCGCGCCGACTCTGGAGGAGGCCGCGATGGAGGAATACTTCGTCTGGATGACAACACGCCAGATCAAGCCGGACACGCTGAGAGAGTTCGAGAGGGCCTGGCGCCCTGACGTGCATCCTGAGGGCATGCTGCGCGCCTACGCGTACTGGTCTGAGGACGAGCAGCAGATCATCGGGGTGTCCTTCTGGGCCTCGAAAGAGTCATGCGATGCGTGGCGGGCGTCGGAGGCAGAGGCACGCCGACGTGAGGCCATGGCCCCTCACGTGCTTAGCGAACTGGAAGCGTTCTACCGGGGACGCGAGTTGGTCGTGCCGACCCGCTAGAGCAACGCCGGGCGGACCAGGCAGGATGACGAGGTCGACGTCGCCGCGGCGGGAACCCTCGCCAGGCGTCACACAGCGCATTCGGCCGTTATCGCCACCCCCCGCGAAAGAACCGCCGATCGGCGCGGCTGCACCGATCACGCCGTCGCTTGAACTCGGCGCGCACGAACGAGTGATCTGGGTCGCTGCGCCAGGTATGGCCACGACGCGGGCCTTGAGCGAATGCGGGCGGGCCACCACGCTCGCCCCCGTCGATCAGCTCGCGGAAGGATTGCTGCCATCCTGGGCTCAGCGCGGGGATCCGGGCGGCTAGCCGCACCTTCGCAATGTCGCGGCCGGGCAGGTAGAGCAGCGCGTCGGTGTCGGTGACGCTGAGCGCGTGCGGGCCGGTCGCGGTCTTGATGACCTGGTCGCTGGCCTGGATGTGTCCCTCGCGCAGCACGTGGCGGCTTCCGGACTTCTCCGTACGGTGGTGCGTTGCTCTGGGTGTCGATCTGGTTCTTCTGGGTACGACCGCACTGTAGTGACGCAGTTGACAGTGGCACCGTGCGAGGTTGGGCACCTGAGGCTGTGAGAGGCAGTCATGCAATGCGTCCTGACATCAGACCTGGCGGTATCTTCCCCGACTATGCTCTCCCGGATCACACCGGCACGGTGCGTACCCTCGGCGAGCTTCAGGGCCGCGATCCGCTGATCCTCACCCTGGCGCGCGGCAACTACTGCCCCAAAGAGCACCAGCAGCACCTCGAGCTGGCGGCCAACTACTCGCAGATCGCCGTGGCCTACACCCAGATCGCCACGATCGCCACCGACGACCATCACACCCTGCAAGAGTTCCGCGCCTCGGTCGGCGCCCAGTGGACCTTCCTGTCCGACCCAGGGCGGATCGTCCAGAAGGACCTGGACATCCAGGAGTACACCGACCCCGAGCACAACCCCATGATCCCGCACACGCTCGTGCTCAAGCCGGGCCTTGTCATTCACACTGTCTATAACGGCTACTGGTTCTGGGGCCGCCCGTCGTTCTACGACCTGTGGCATGACCTGCGCGCCGCCACTGCCGAGATCCGCCCGGACTGGGATCTGAGCACCCCGGGGCTCCGCGAAGCCTGGGACGCGGGCGACTTTTCGCATTTTCACGGCTGGGACCGGCGGTCTTCCGAGTCGATACCGTCATCGTATGAGTGACACAGCGACGATTGTTGCTGCACTTAGGGGCCCAGGTGACTCGTCAGGCCGCGGACCAGACCAGTCGCGTCGCCGCCCTTGTGTGCTGCCCGCCGCGCGGTGGCCGCGGCTATGACCTGGGTGGCCAGGTGACGCACGCTCACTGGGTTTGCTTTGCGGCGCTTGGCTGAGTCGCGGCGAGACGTGCAAGGCGGGTCACCTGGTGGCCAGCAAAGATCGCGGAGGGGGCGAAGGCAGTGAGCACGCCGGTATGCGAGATGCTCGGGATTGAACGACCAATCGTCCAGGCACCCATGGCCGCGATTCCCCGGCTGGCCGCGGCGGTCTCGAACGCCGGCGCGCTCGGCATGGTGACGCTGACCTGGTCTGCCGACGCCGGAGCCGTCGTTCGTGAGACAGCGGCGCTGACCGCGCGGCCGTTCGGCGGCAACTTCGTTCTCACCGAAGATCACCACCGTCGCCTTGACCAGGCGCTCGAAGCCGGCTTGCGGATCGTCTCGTTTATGTGGGGGGATCCCACCGGCTACATCGAGTCTGTGCACGACGCCGGGGGAGTTGTCATGCTCACGGTCGGCAGTGCTGAGGAGGCACGGCGGGCAGTCGCGTCTGGGGTGGACGTGGTCGTCGCGCAGGGCTGGGAGGCCGGCGGGCACGTGTGGGGTACCGTCGCGACACTGCCTCTGGTGCCCGCTGTGGTGGACGCGGTGGCGCCGGTGCCGGTGATTGCGGCTGGCGGGATTGGTGACGCTCGCGGCGTCGCCGCGGTGCTCGTCCTGGGCGCGCAGGCCGCGTGGCTGGGCACGCGGTTCCTGCTGGCCGAGGAGATGCCGATTCACGAGGACTACCGGCGCCGGCTGATAGCGGCGGCGGAGACCGAGCCGCAGTGGTACCCCAACCTCTACGACGTCGGGTGGCCCGATTCTCCCCACCGCGCCCTCCCCAACTCAACGGCCAGGGCGTGGGAAGCCGCGGGCCGCCCCCCGGACGGCCAGCGGCCAGGAGAAGGCGATGTGGTCGCGCACTTCGCCTCCGGCGAAGCAATCGTTCGTTACGAGCCAGCGCCGCCGATGGCCGGGACGACCGGTGAGATCGAAGCGCTCTCGATGTGGGCCGGGCAAAGCGTCGCGCTCGCGAGACGGCCACAGTCAGCGGCGGACATCGTGGCCGAGCTCACCTCCCGCCTGTAACCCCGGCCGGAGGCGCTCGCACCGGGGGCCGCCGGCGCTTTTGTTCTCGGCCAGCAACAGGCACGTCAAAACTGAGGATGGTCCCTCTGCAGAGCGGAAACCGGGGTGGGCTCGACGATACCCCGGAGAGCGCGCGGAGGACCGCAGCCGATCCATGCAAGCCTGGTTTCGTTTGTGAGACGTGACCGCAGTTGCTTGCCTGGTGTCCTGTCTCAGCAGAAGTTGCCCGGCGCAGCTGCCTGACCGTGGGCGGGGCAATGTTGATTGAGACGCCTGTCCTTATGTCAGGGTGTCTGCGGCAGGTTCCTGCTGTCGCTGACCGCGGGTTTGTCTCAGTTGATCTTGCCCGCTGTCTTCCCGTCTGCAGCGGCTGGTGACGTGGGCGCGGAGAGAGGGAAGGTGGCGGTCTTGGCCCAATGCCCTCCGGCGTATCGCTCGGTCATCAGGGTGATGGCGGCGACGCTGGCTTCGATAGGCAGATGGGCTTGGACGGCGTCCTCGGCGGTGCGCAGCTCGTTCAGGGGGTGTCCGTGGCCGATGGTCAGGTGAGGGACGACGTCGTCGTGCCGGCCCTCGAACGGAGGGAATGCCGGGAACGCCCGGTAGACGCGCTGGGTCAGGGCGCGGAAGGGGGCCGGGTCTCGTGGGGCGAGCCAGAGCACCTGCTCGCCGAACCAGTCGGTGCGGTCGAGCCGGAACCGGAACCGGGTGAGGTCCGCGAAGAGCTGTTCTATCTGGGTGAGGACCGCTGTATCGATTGTGTCTGGCGGCATGAATGGGGCGAGCACCGTGATGTGAGCGGGGATGCCCAGCGGCGCATTGGCGTCTAGGCGTTCCCGGTGACGCTGCACGGCCGGTTCGGCCTCGGGGATCTCGATGATCAGGGCGCTTTGAAGGCTTTCGCTTGCCACGGGGAGGAGATTAGGACGGCTAGGAACGCTACTGCCAGGTGTTTTCGTATTGGCACGGCGGCTGGTGACGTATGTGCGCAGGGTCGGGTAGGCGAATGGTGGTGCCGTGCTGGTCGGCGAGGCGTTCCCAGATGACGGCGATGGCGATCTGCGGGTCTGCCTTGATCATCGCGTCGATGTGAGCGTGCAGGCCGTCCAGGCGGAAGGTTCGCGGTGGATCTTCTTCCGCTGGGGCGGGTCGGCGGAGGCAAGCGCCTTGACGATGGTGCGGCGCCCGACGTGGTGCTTGCGCTCGATCGCCCGGCCGGACATGCCGTTGTCGGCGTCGTGGCGGATCGCGGCGTATTTCTCCCGCTTGACTGCGTAGCTGCGCTTGATGTCTTCCTTGGTATAACGCCGTGAAGGCGGCCCGGGTGCAGGGGCCAGCTCGGGCAGGGCACGCAGGATCGCGGGCGTCCTCGCTGGGGGACGGCATGGTGCCGGTCGCGACAGCGTTCGCGGTGCTCTCTTCAGGCGGCTCGGCGACCACACTCGGCCTAGTGCTCGCCGCCGGTCAGGGCGCGCGGATCGCGGCGACGTTAGCCGGGAGAGTCATCGCCGGCCGGCGGCCAAGCTGGCAGCTCATGATCGGCACGGATACTTTTCGCACCGTGGTGCAGCCCTGCGCCGGGACGCCACTCGCCGAAGTGCTGCGCCCAGCCGCCATGAAGCTCTCTGCACCCCCTGCATTTCCAGAAACAGTCGTGCGATCGGCGTGCGATAACGCGGGGCGACCTGCGGTCACAAACGGGCCATAGGGGGCACTCGCGGAATCGACCAGGGTACACGTTGGGAAGCGTTTCCCCAGGTCAGAACACCTCGGATCGTGTGGTCAGGGGCGGGGTCGAACCGCCGACCTTCCGCTTTTCAGGAGGCTTTGCGGGTCCATACGGGTCCACCACGGACCGCTTGACCCGGCCTTACGACCCGCTGACTCCCTGGGAGGTCCAGGATCGACCACACGTTTCCACAGTCGTTGTTAGCAAAGCGTTAGCAAGATCGGCAGACGGCAGATCTGGCCGCGTAGCCGCTGCTATTGCTGAGGCAGCTTTGCCTGCTTGAAACTTGACATCTCAATAGCGCGAACCATCAGGACGTGCCCGGGCCTGTTCACGGTCTACTGCCCACCGCTGAGCGGGCAGGTCGGCCCGACGGCAACTGCTGGCTGGTACAAGAGGTCAAGGGCAGGCGACGCGCGCTGACGCTTGCATCACGCTAGCTGGTCGCGTCGGGCCAGCCTGGCCCGACAGCCAGAAGCCCTTCCGCGGTCAGCGGAAGCGGTCCCTGACCGCCACTACACCTTGGACGTGGCGCGCCGCGTCCAAGATGGCGCGCCCGGCCTTATCGTCCGGCAGTGGCCCGGCAATGGTCACTATGCCATCTCGGACAGATACCTCGAAGTGCGTGAGTCTGCCCCCGGCATGCTCCGGGATGACGCGGTGCAGGATCTCGTCGCGGATCTCCTGGTCAGCACGGCTGAAGACGGCCAGGACGTCGACGCGGCTGATGATCCCGACCAGATGCCCGGCAGCGTTCACCACGGGCAGGCGCTTGACGCGCCGGTCGTACATGATCCTCGCGGCCTCCGCCACGGGTGCGTCGGGGCCTATCGTGATGGCGGGCCTCGTCATCAGGTCCGCCGCGGTAACTCCCGAGGCCTTCTCGTCCTCGTGAACGTGCCGCAGCGCCGCCACCAGACTCGTGCCCGTTGCCTGCACGGCTTCCTTGACCAGCAGATCTGCCTCGGATACCACGCCGACCACGCGGTCGCGGCTGTCGAGGACCGGGAAGGCGCTGATCCGCGTCCGACGCAGCGCGTCGGCCATCTCCTTGAACGAGGCGTTCTCGCGGACCGAAACGACCCGCCGGGTCATCACGTCCTTCACCGTTGCGTCCACGCCGAGGTACCTCCCCAGTCGTACCGCTGCCGCACTCCGGCAGGCGGATCTACGGAGCGAGCACCACCCAGATCGGGCCGGGCGCGAACTTCATGGGCTGCCCAGTCGCGGTCGTGAAGGTGGTGCCACCATCGGCCGTCGGCCGCGACCAGCGGGCCTGATACGAGTGTCCGTCCCGCAGCACGAGCGCAGTGCCGGATCCAGTGCTCTCAGCGTAGGGCGGCAGCGCGCCCCACTCGATGAACTGCGACTTGCGCACCACCGTGTGCTGGATCACGACGGTAGCCGCCGACAACCGCCCGCCATGTGGAACTGCCGGAATGGCGCCGCGCCGGCATCCGTCCCTGGACCGCGGACGAGGCCAAGCGCTTCATGGCCGCGTCCAGCACCGACCCGCTGCACAGCGCGTCGTACTGCTGATCGTCTACGGCCTGCGGCGCGGCGAAGCCCTGGGACTTCGCTGGAGCGACATCGACGCCGACACCGGGACCATCCACATCCGCCAGCAGCTCCAGCGTGTCCGCGGCGAGCTCCAGCTCGCGTCGGTCAAGACTTACGCCGGGCAGCGGGTCCTGCCGCTGCTGGACCTCGCCCAGCAGGCGCTTGCCGCGCAGGCCGACCGGCAAGCCCGTTACCGGGCCGACATGGGCTCGGCCTGGCAAGACACAGACCTGGTGTTCACCACCCGGACCGGACGGCCGGTCGAGCCGCGCAACTTCGTGCGGTCCTTCCGTCGCATCTGCGACGACCACGACATACAGCTGATCAAGGTCCATCACATCCGGCACACCGTCGCCTCGATCATGAAGGACCTCCGCGTCACGGCCCGCGACGCCCAGGCCGTCCTCGGGCATACCCGGATCAGCACCACGCTGGAGATCTACACCGACACCGCCGACGAGGCCGCGCGCGACGTGCTCACCCGGCTGCACGGCGTGCTCAACAACGGCCAGCAGACGCCTACTGCTACAGACGGCAGCTACGAACCGGGGCCAAACGATCACCAGCGATGACGTTTTGCCTAGTGGAGCTAGGGGGACTCGAGCCCCCGGCCCCTTGCTTGCAAAGAGCAGGCAGATTGCGGGATGCCGTGGCCGTCCAGCCAGTCCGGGAACGATGATCCTTTGCTTGCAAAACTCAGCCGAAATGTCCAGCGCTGTCGCTGGGCTGGGACTATGCGCTCCAAGCGTCCATCCAAGTACGGCAGTGTCCGAGCCCGTTGGTGTCGGTTGTGGGTGTCACGCGGCCAGGCCGCGTAGGGTGAGCGGGTGCTTTCCATGCGGCCCATGACCGAGCAGGATCTTCCCTTCATTGAGGCATGGCTCCGCCTGCCGCATGTGGCGTGCTGGTGGACACCGGACACTACAGCGGAGGCGGAGATCGTCAGGTACCGGCAGCGCGTCAATGGGAGCAGCGCCCGGACAACGATCATGCTGATCGTTACTTGGGAAGGTAATCCGATCGGTTGGTGCCAGTGGTACCGCTGGGCCGACTACCCCGCTGAAGCCGCCGCCATGGATGCGCGCGACGGTGAGATCGGGATCGACTATGCCATCGGAGACCCCGCCTGGATCGGCCGTGGGGCAGGCACCCAAATGGTCGCGGCGCTGGTAGCCGAGGGCCGCCGCCTGCACCCCGGCGTCGGGATACTGACCGCCCCAGCGGCGGCTAACACCGCATCCCGACGAGTCCTGGAGAAGAACGGCTTCGAACTCGTGGCGATCCGGCCCATCGTCACCGAACCCAGTGACACGCCCATGGCTGTTTACCGGCTGCGATCTACTGCTTAGGAG
>JASHPR010000613.1 GCA_030038015.1 Streptosporangiaceae bacterium | reverse complement strand
GCCCCGCCCTCACCGCCCCGGCCACGGCCAGCGGTGACCGTGACCGGGGACGTGCCCGGCGAGCGCCCGATCCGCATGGTCGAGCGCGCCCTCGGCAACCCGTCGCAGCGGCGCGCGGCCGGCTGGCACGACAGCGTCGTCGTCGTCCCCGGCGGCCACCGGCCGGGCAGGCCGGACCAGCTGCAGCGCGATCGCGCCCGTGCGCGGCTCCCGATCGCTGGCGGGCACCGGGTCGTGGTTCTCGGCTGCACGGTGGGCGCAGGCCAGACCGTGACCGCACTGATGACCGGGGAGCTGCTGGCCAGCCTGCGTGACGAGCAGGTCGCGGTTCTGGACCTGAACCCGGGGGACGGCTCGCTGGCGCAGCGGGCGCGGGCCGTGCCGTCGATGACCGGGTCCGGCGGCCCGGCGCCGTCGCGGCTCGAGGTCGTGACGCGCGAGGCCGGCGCGGAAGGCGGAACGGACGCCGACGATGTCACCAGGATCTTCGAGCTGGTCGCCGCCCGTTACCCGCTGACCCTCGCCGACCCGGGCGCGGCGGCGGTGCCGCGGGTGCTCGCCGCCGCCAGCCAGCTCATCCTGGTCGCGCCCGCCAGCCAGGATGCGGCGACCGCGCTCGCGACGACGCGGGAATGGCTGGAGGCGCACGGCCACGCCGAGCTCGCCGACGGCGCGATCACCGTCCTGAACGGCGTCAGCCGGCACACCATGCAGCACGTTGAGCAGGCAGAAGCGCTCGCCAGAGGCCGGTGCCGGGCGATCGTCCGGGTCCCGTGGGACGACGGTCTCAGAAATACCCAGCCAGAACGTGTAGCCTCCCCCGGTCAAGACGCGCCCGCGGCACGTGGCTCCGGGGCGGGAACGCTGAGCCTGGCCGCCCTGCAGGCGTACACCGCCCTGGCAGGCGTGCTGGTCACCGCGCTGGCCAGCACCGCTCCCGAGCAGTGGCGGGCGCGCCGGTGAGCGGGGTGAAGGCGGCCAGCCGGAGCCGTCTGTCGGTTCGCTACTTCGATGACCGGATCCTGCTCACCGAGACCCACGCGTGGGCGTACTACCGGCTGCCGACCGTGTCGTACGAGTTCACCACGCCGCAGGACCGGGAGGCGCTGGCCACCAACATCACGGTCGCCCTCGCCGCGATCCGCATGCCGGACGCCGAGGTGCACCTGAGGATCGCCCACCGGTCGTACCCGGCGGCCGAGTGGGCGACCGGCCTGGACGCCACATCCGACGGCGGCCCGGGCTGGCCGGATTACCTGGACGAGATGTACCGGCACGTGTGGGCCAAGGACTTCTGGACCAAGGAGGTCTACCTCGGCGTCAGGCTGGGCCAGCGCAGCGTGCGCGCGCAGCTGTCCGGCGGGGTCTTCGCCCAGTTCATCGGCGCGTACCGGGCCAGCGAGGAAGCCCTGGGCCTGGGCGACGAGGCCGTCAGCGCGGCCGAGATCGCCCGGTGGACCGAGCACGCCGAGCGGCTCGGCCGGGCTCTTGGCTCCAGCGCCCTGGCCGCGAGCCACGCCACCTCCGACGAGGTCGCGTGGCTGTTCCGGCACCTGCTCGCCGGCACGGTCGGTGAGCCGCAGCCCTCGGCCGTCCGCCGCCGCAGGTGGGGAGGCGGCGAGATCGAGACCCTGCTGGAAGGCCAGGTGCACAACGGCCGGACGCTGCTGCGGCTGGAGCACCCGGCGGGGGAGTCCTACGCCGCGTTCCTGTCCTTTGCCCGGTTCCCCGACGTCATGTACTTCCCCGAAGGGGAGCCCTGGCTGCACTACAGCGACGCGCTGCCGTTCCCCGTCGAGGCCAGCCTGCGGATGCGGCTCATACCGCCGCACAAGGCCAGCAAGGACGTGAGCCGCAGGCTCGCCCATGCCAGGGACATGGATGCGCACATCAGGGAGGCCGGCGCCGAGCTGCCGATCGCCCTCGCCGAGCAGATCGAGGCGGCGCGGCTGCTCGAGCACGGCATCACCAAGGAGCGGCTGCCGTTCGTGTACGGCTGGCACCGGCTCATGGTGACCGCCCCGACGCGCGAGCTGTGCGTGCGCCGGGCCGAGGCCGTGGCCGAGCACTACCGGGACGCCGGCATCGACGTGGTGAACTCCACCGGGGACCAGTTCTCGCTGCTCTGCGAGTCACTGCCGGGCGACAAGGTGAGGCTCACGTCCTACCTGCAGCGCCAGCCGCTGTACACGATCGCGGGCGGCATGCCCACCGCCACCGTCGACCTCGGCGACCGTGCCGTGTCCGACGCCGGCTGGGTAGGCCCCTACATCGGCGAGACGCTGGGCCGGGCCAGGACCATCGTGCATTTCGATCCCCTGGTCGCCGCGGCGCGGAACCGCCCCACCGCGGTCGCGATCACCGGCGAGCCCGGCGGCGGCAAGACCACCCTGGCGCTGTTGCTGATCCTGCAGCTGGCACTGCGCGGCGTGACCGTCGCCGTGATCGATCCCAAGGGCGATGCGGAGTCGCTGGCGGCCCTGCTGCGGGAGCGCGGCCGCCCGGCCCGGGTGCTGCCGCTGGGCAGCGCGGTGCCCGGCCTGCTCGACCCGTTCTCGTTCGGCGACGACCTGGCCGAGCGGCGGACGATGGCGACGGAGACGTTGCGGCTCCTGCTCCCGAGGATGAGCGAGGAGCGGGAGAGCGCGATGATCCAGGCGGTCGGCGCCGTGGCCCAGGATGAGCAGCCCAGCCTGGGCAAGGTCGTCGACTACCTGGAGAAATCCGCCGACCCCGCGTCGATGAACCTCGGCGCGGTGCTGGGGTCGATGTCGGAAATGCGGCTGGCCAAGCTCTGCTTCGCGCCCTCGGGCGGGCAGCGCATCGATGCGGCCGGCTGGACCACGGTCTTCACCCTGGCCGGCCTGACCCTGCCGGACGTCGGGGTCAGGCGCGACGACTACTCCTATGAGCAGCGGCTGTCGGTGGCCCTGCTCTACCTGGTGTCACAGTTCGCGCGCAGGCTGCTGAACGGCATGGACCGCAGCCTGCCGAAGGCGATCTTCCTCGATGAGGCGTGGGCGGTGACCTCGACGCCGCAGGGCGCCAAGCTGATCCCCGAGGTGTCGCGGATGGGCCGGTCCCGCAATACCGCGCTGATCCTGGTCTCCCAGAACGCCGGTGACCTGCTGAACGAGCAGGTGACCAACTGCCTCTCCAGCGTGTTCGCGTTCCGGTCATCGGAGCGGATGGAGGTCGCCAATGTGATGGCCCTGCTCGGCGTGGAGCCGTCCGACGAGCACAAGGCGGTGCTGCGAGCGCTCGGCAACGGTGAATGCATCTTCCGTGACCTGGACGGCCGGGCCGGCCGGATCGGCATCGACCTGATCTCCGATGAGCTGCGGCGGCGCTTGGACACCAATCCGACCAGGGCCCAGCCCGAAGTGCCCGTCCCGCCCGCGGCCGCCGACGACGCCGTGCTGCCCGTCCCGCAGCCCGCTGCCCCGTCTCCGCCCGCTGGCTGACCGCTCGCCCGAGCTGCCCCCGACCCCCCGCCAGGAGCCCCCCAGATGCGCATACCGCGCCGTATCCCGCGCCGCACCGTGCTGGTGCTCGCCGTGCTCGCGGCCATGCTCGGGTTCGCCCGTGCCGCGCAGCCGGCCGGTGCGGTTTCAGCCGGGGTGCGGGCGGCTGCGGCGCAGCCCGCCGCGGCGGCGCCGTCGGCCCCCCGCGGGACCGGCCAGCCGATCCACGCGGTGATGCTGGCCGACCGGCAGCCGGCCACGACGACGGGCGGGGTCTGTTCGGTTCCCGGGATCGGCGATATCGGCTCGCTGCTCGGGTTCTGCACGGCAGGCCAGAGCGGCCTGACCGGGGACCTGAACAACATCTGCCAGCCGTCGCTGCCCGACCCTGAGCAGGCGAACTCCGGCATCGACGCCATGATCAAGCCGCCTGCGTCACCGGGACCGCAGCCGTCCACGCTGTACAGCAGCTACGGCGTCGCCGGCCAGTACTGGGCAGCGACCAACCTGCAGTGCTCGGACATGACGTCGCTGATCGGCAACAACGTGGCCGGCATGGTGTTCGACATCGCGAAGTCCATCGACAGGGTCACGATCACCATCTACCAGTCCGCCGCTGGCGAGGGCATCCTCAGCTGGCTGACGAACGTGGTGGACAGGCTGGTCAGCAGCCTCGGCAACGCCATCTACTTCCCCTACCTGGCGGCCGTCGTCATCATCGGCGCGATCTGGCTGGCCTGGCAGGGGCTGATCCGCAAGCGAGGCACCCGCACGATCGAGGGCACCATCTGGATGGTGGTGGCCTGTGCCGCCGCGATCTGGCTGATCGGGAGGCCCGCGGACTTCACAGGGATGGGCACGGCGGTGTCCAACGGCATCAGCCAGTCCCTGAACACCGCCTTCGCCAAGCTCCCCGCGCCGAGCCAGAGCAGCTGCCTGCCGGTGGGGCCCGGCGACCCGCAGGTCCAGCCGGCAAACTTCAGCTTCTCGTCGGGAAACGGGCTCGTCGCCCAGAACGCCAACGAGCTGTGGGCCGTGCTGGTCTGCAAGCCCTGGCTGGCCGGCGAGCTGGGCACCACGGCGTTCGGGGGGCCCGGCGGGGCGCAGACACCGGTGAATACCTATGGCAGGCAGCTGCTCTGGGCCCAGGCCATCGCCACCAACGAGACGCCAACCAACGCCCTGATCCAGGCCAAGCAGGCCACCTACTCCGGGATTGCCGCGAACATCCAGCAGAACGATCCGGGCATCTATCCGCTCTTCCAGGGCAAGCAGTGGACGACGCGGCTGGAGATCGCGTTCGCCGCCCTGTTCGCCGCGGCGATCGCGGGCGTCCTGGTACTGCTGATCGCGGTCACGCTGATCTTGCTGAAGCTCGGCTTCCTGCTGCTGCTCGTGGTCGGCCCGTTCTTCCTGCTGATCGGCACGCATCCAGGGTTCGGGCGGGTCGTGGCGCTGCGCTGGTTCGAGATGCTCGTCGGCGTGCTGCTCAAGCAGGCGGCCGTGGCGCTGGTGCTGAGCGTGCTGCTCTACGCCTATTCCCTGATCATGGGCACCAGCGACTCGGTGCTGCCCTGGGCGCTGAAGATCCTCATGATCGCGCTCGTCACGATAGCGGTGTTCATCTACCGCAGGCCGTTCCAGCACCTGTTCTCCGCTGTGGGCTACGGCATGATCGGCTCCACCGAGCGCGCAGAGATTGATCTGCAGCGCTACCGGAGCACCCTGCGCCAGAACACGCTCGGCCTGGCCGCCGCCGCCGTTCCGGGGATCGCCGCCTACCGCGCAGCCCGGTGGGCCAGACGCAATCCTGCGCAGGCCGTGGCCCTGGCCGCGACCGCAGGCGGCGGGGTTGGC
>JASHPR010000054.1 GCA_030038015.1 Streptosporangiaceae bacterium | reverse complement strand
GCTGCAGGACTCCCACCGGGTACCCCCTCTCCCTCCTCGCGTCTGCCCGCATCCGATGGTATCGGCGCAACGGCATTGCTTGCGGACGTGCTAACCTGACTCACTGCCCGGGGCGGGTGGCGGAACGGCAGACGCGCACGGTTCAGGTCCGTGTGTCCGAGAGGACGTGAGGGTTCAAATCCCTCCTCGCCCACTTCGCAGCTGCTTTGTGCCTCCTGGCCCGTTCCAGTTCGCTGGCCGCAGCTTAGGCGCACGGAGCGTTTCTTGCCACCGAACCGGCACTGACCTGGGGCTTACGTGCCAGCGGTGGCCTGGCGTGACCCGGCTGGCGGGCGGGCCGGGTGGCCGCAGCAGCCGCCCGGACCAGGCACAATCGAACTCGTGCCAGAACTACCCGAGGTGGAGGCGCTCGCCGCCGACCTGCGAGAGCGGGCCGTGGGCCGGGCCATCGACCGGGCCGATATCGCCGAGATCTCCGTGCTCAAGACCTACGACCCGCCCCTGACGGCTCTGCGCGGCCGGATCATCGCCGGGACCAGTCGTTATGGCAAGTTCCTGGACCTGGTGACGGAGCCCGGCGCGGCCGGCCCGGGGGGTTCGCTGCACCTGATCGTGCATCTGGCGCGCGCGGGCTGGCTGCGCTGGCGGGACAGCCTGCCCGGGCAGCCGCCGCGGCCGGGCAAGGGCCCGCTGGCGTTCCGGCTGCGGTTCACCGACGGCGCCGGGTTCGACCTCACCGAGGCAGGAACCCGCAAGCGGCTCGCCGTGTACCTGGTGGCCGATCCTGCGGCGGTGCCCGGCATCGCGTCGCTGGGGCCCGACCCGCTCGGTCCCGCCTTCACCCCGGAGACCCTGGGCGGGATCCTCGCCGGGCGCAGGACGCAGATCAAGGGCGTGCTGCGGGATCAGTCGGTGATCGCGGGCATCGGCAACGCGTACTCGGACGAGGTGCTGCACGCGGCGCGGATGTCGCCGTTCCGGCTGGCAGCCAGTCTGGCACCGGACGAGGTGGCCGAGCTGCACGCGGTGATCGTGCGCACCCTGCGCGAGGCGGTCGGCAGGTCGGCCGGGCTGGCCGCCAGCGACCTGAAGGCGGAGAAGAAGGCGGGCCTGCGGGTGCACGGCCGGGCCGGCCAGCCGTGCCCGGTGTGCGGTGACACCATCCGCGAGGTCTCCTTTGCCGACTCGGCGCTGCAGTACTGCCCGGCCTGCCAGACCGGCGGCAAGCCGCTCGCCGACCGCCGGATGTCGCGCCTGCTCAAATAGCAGGTACCGGGCCGGAAGGACCAGTGCAGGGGAATCGCGCGGCGGGCAGAGACTCAGTTGAAGATCTGCCCGATCTGCTCCCACTCGGCCAGCTGGCAGCCTCCCTCGGGGAGCGTCATGTCGACGTGCTCGCCGAAATAGGTTCCCTTGATGATCGCGGTCTTCGTGCCGACCCTGATCATCGGGCACATGATGCCCTTGGGCAGCGGGGCGAACGGGTTCTTCGCCTTCATCAGCACGGCGCACGCTGCCGCCGGGTCGGGGTGGGTGCCACCCGCCGGGTCGCAGCGCAGCGTCCAGTGCTCCGGCGGGACACCCGGCTTGGTGCTCACCGTGATGTCCAGGGACACCTTGGGCGCGGGCGCGGGCGTGCCGCCGGACGCCGCCGCGCCGGACGGGGCCGGTGTGCTGCCGCACGCGGTGGCCGCCGCGGCGCAGACCGCGGCGGCCAGCAGACAGCGCGCCCCGGTCCGCACCCTGAGCAGGTGTGGCTTCATGCCCATTGGACGCGCGCTGCGCCCGCCCGGTTCCTGGTGTGTTCTGGCGCGGCTGTGACGCGGGATGACGCGGGGTGCGCTTTCTGTTCCACCGGGGCGGTCTGCAGCACGTGCAGAATGCACATCCGCCGGACACAGCACGGGGACCGCCACTGAAATTTCATGGGTTTTCAATGACCATATCCCGCCTGGCGGTGGGATCATGGATCGTGGCCCTGAGGCTGGCGGTGGCTGGTGGCCGCGACCGGGAGCGGATTGACGCGACCGCGCGCGCGGTCATCGAGTGTGCCGCAGACGCGATCATCGCCTTCGGCAACGACCGCACCGTCACGCTGTGGAACCCGGCCGCGGAGCGCCTGTTCGGCTGGAAAGCGTCAGAGGTCGTCGGGCTTGACTTGTCATTCATCCCCGAGGAGCTGAAGGCCGAGCACAACGCCGTGCTCGAGCATGTCGCCAGCGGCGGCCAGGTGTCGTTCGCCACCCGCAGGCTCCGCAAGGACGGTGCCCTGCTCGACCTGCGCATCGACACCAGCGCCCTGGTCAACGCCGCGGGCGACACGATCGGCTGGGTCAGCGTCTGCCATCAGACAGCGGGCGATGAGGCGGTCAAGCACTACATGGCCGAGCGCGCCCGGGTGGTGCGCCGCCTCGGTGACGTGGTCGCCGACATGAACGCGCAGCTCGAGCTGTCGGCCGTGCTCGACCGGATCGCGGCCAGCCTCAGGGAGCTGACCCGGGCCGACGCTGGCGGGTTCGTGCTCATCGAGAAGGACCGGTTGCGCCTGGTGAGCATGGACGGGCTGCCCGCCCGGCTCCGCGGCCGCACCGCGGACCTCGCGTCCAGCACGGTCGGCGAGCTGATGCGGTCCGGCAAGACCGTGATGATGGCCACCGCCGAGTCCGGCCAGTTCGACGACCTGATCTGGTCCGCGCTGCCCGGGCTGCACACGATCACGCTGAGCCTGTCGCACGTCGGAGGCCGCCCGTACGGCGCGCTGTACGCGCTGTACTCCCGGCGCAAGGTCGGCCACGTCGAGCTGGAGCTGCTTGAGCTGCTCGCCGGGCACGCCAGCGTGGCGCTGTCCAACGCCACCGCGTACGAGGAGGTCGTCCGGCAGCGCGCGCACGAGCGCGCGGTGATCGACGCCAGCGCCGACGGGATCGCGGTGCTCGACGGCGAGGGCCTGGTCCGGCAGTGGAACCCGGCCGCGCACCGGCTGACCGGCGTATCGGCGCAGGCAGCCAGGGGCAAGCCGCCGCCGTTCCCGCTGCCGGAGCCCGGCGCCAAGCTGACCCACAAGCTGGACAGCGGCCGCTGGCTGGACGTGCTGTGCACGGCTCTCGACGGCCGTGACGAGCGAGTGCTCGACTTCCGCGACGTCACGGCCGCCAAGGAGCTCGAGGAGGCCAAGGACCTGTTCCTGGCCACCACCAGCCACGAGCTGCGGACCCCGATCACCGTGGTGCAGGGGTTCGCGAACACGCTGGCGAGCCGGTGGGAGAAGCTGAGCGACGCCGACAGGCGCAGCGCGGTGCAGACGATCGCGGACCGGGCCGGCGCGCTGGGCCGGCTGGTTGAGCAGCTGCTGCTCGGCGCCCGGGCAGGAGCGGACCAGCTGCAGGTGACCAACGGCCCGTTCGATCTCGCCGGGCTGCTGCGGGGGGCGGCGGTCGCGTTCCGGCCGCTGTCGGAGCGGCACACCCTCACGACCGACATCCCCGATCAGCTGCCGAAGGCCAGCGGCGACCCGACAGCCACCGACATCATCGTCGGGCAGCTGCTCGAGAACGCGTACAAGTACTCGCCGGACGGCGGCAACGTGACCGTACGGGCCAGGCAGGACGGTGACAAGATACGGGTCACGATCGAGGACGAGGGGATCGGCATACCGGCTGCCGACCGCGAGCGCGTCTTCGAGCGATTCGTCCAGGGCGAGTCCGGCGACCGCCGCAGGTTCAGCGGGATCGGCCTGGGCCTGTACATCGTCCGGCAGCTCGCCAGGGAGCAGGGCGGCGATGTCGTCGCCGGGGAGCGCGAGGGCGGCGGCACCGTCATGCGGTTCGAGCTGTCTGTCGCGGCCGGGGAAGAGGGCGTGGACGGGGAGTCCGGGGCCGGGGCGGCTGAGGCGCAGCCTGCGGGCAAGGCGAACAGCGCCTAGGGCGCCGGCCGGCCAAAGACGGCGGCCGTGAATGCAGCTGCGGTGCACACTTGACCGCCCGGACTTGCGCTCACGGATGTCCCGGCTGCCCGGAGCCCGCCTGCCCGCTGGCGAAAGTGTTCCCATACGCCCCATGAGCCACATAGACCTCGCCGGGCGCAGAGTCCGGCGCCGCATTAGCCGGCAGCCGGACATGAATGGATGAAAAGTAGGGTTATAACCCTACGAACGGCACATTCATCGGCGGGGTCAGGTCTTGGCGGGCACGCGGGAATGGATGCGGGCGCCGGTGACCGGGTCGCGCTCGACCGGGGCGCCGCCCGAGGCAGCGATGTAGTGGTCGATGATCTCGATGACGTTCTCGCCCTGCGTGACGATCTTGCCCCGCTCCATCCAGATCACCCGGTTGCAGGTCTGCTCGACCTCCTCCAGGTTGTGCGCGACCAGGAAGACGGTGCCCGCTTCCCTGCGCAGCTCGTCGATCCTGGCGTGGCTCTTGACCCGGAACTCGGCGTCACCGGTGGCCAGCGCCTCGTCGACGAGCAGGATGTCCTGGCTCTTCGATGCCGCGATCGCGAACCGCAGCCGGGAGCCCATGCCGCTGGAGTAGGCCTTCATCGGCAGGTCGATGAAGTCGCCGACCCCGGAGAAGTTCACGATGCCAGGGAACTTGTCCTTAGTCTCGACCTTGGTCATGCCCATCGCCAGGCAGCCGAGGACCACGTTGCGCTCGCCGGTGAGGTCGTCGAGCAGGGCGGCGTTCACGCCGAGGAGCGCGGCCTGGCCGTCGGTGTACACGTTGCCCTGCTCCGGCGGCAGCAGGCCGGCGATCGCCCGCAGCAGCGTGGTCTTGCCCGAGCCGTTCCTGCCGATGACCCCCACGGCGTCGCCGCGGTAGGCCACGAACGAGACCCCGCGGATCGCGTGCACCTCGCGGATGGACGCCCTGGTCTTGCGGCCCATGATCCGCAGCAGGGCGGTGGCGGCGGTCCCCTTGTCGCCCCCGGCGCCGAAGACGCGGTAGACGATGTGCAGGTCGTCCGCGATCACCATCGGCTCAGCCGCGGCCATACTTCGCCTCCGCTCGCCAGAAGAAGAAGAACCCGACTGCCAGGGCAAGCACTGCCCAGGCTATCCCGTAGATCCAGTAGTGGCTGGGGTTGGTGACCGGGTGGCAGTAGGCGCTCCAGTCGAGATGGTTGGCCGGCTTGAGGCGCTGCCAGATTTCGCACCGTGCCTCGTTGTACGGCTGGGCGCCGGGCTGGCTCTGCCGCTGGGTCACCAGCAGGGCCTCGCGCATCAGCGTGATGTAGATCGCCGCGGGGTTGATCTGCAGCAGCGCGACCCACTTGCGCGCGACGTCCAGGGTGGAGATCTGGAACAGCACGCCGGACACGTACAGCCAGGTGCGCATCAGGAACGGCAGCAGCTGGCTGAAGTCGTTGACGTTCGACCCAAGCCGCGCGACCGCCAGGCCAGCGCCCACATTGAAGACCGTCTGCAGCAGCAGCGCGGGGATGGCCAGCAGCCAGTACCAGGTGATCGGCTCGCCGGTGATCAGCAGGATCGCCGCCAGCACCACCAGGGACAGCAGCATCTGCTGCAGCTCGATCATCACGTAGGCCAGCGGCAGCGCGGCGCGGGGGAAGCGCAGCGCCCGGATCAGCGGCAGGCTCTCGGTGATCACGGTGGAGGTGGAGATGAACGCCCGCTGGGTGAAGTTGAACACGAAGACGCCGGTGACCAGGAAGGCCAGGTAGTTCGGGATACCGCGGTTGATGTGCAGCAGCAGGCCGAAGATCAGGTAGTAGACGCCGGCGTTGAGCAGCGGGGTGAGCACCTGCCAGAGCTGGCCCAGCCGCGCCTCGGTGTACATGGCGATGTTGCGCGCGGTGGCGAACGCCATGATGAAGTGGCGGCGCTGCCACAGGTTGCGGATGTACTGGAAGACCGGCGGCCGCTCGGCGCTGGGCCGCAGGCCGTGCTGGGTGGCCAGCTCCGCGAGCGGGACGTCGGGCAGGTCCGCGGTCGCCAGCCCGGTCATGGCGAAGTCCTCGCCAGCCTGCAGCTGGCCCGGCGCGCTCAGCCGCCTGTCGTTGCTCATGCTGTTGCTGTCTTTCCCGCTCGCCCGAGGGGTGGTGTGAGGCGCGCCGGTGAGTTGTACGCCGCAACTTTCACGCGGCGACTGTACCACCAGCACGGTTGTGCGGTACAACTGTCGTTGTGAGCGACACGCTGGACGACGCCGAGCTTGGCCGGCTCCTTACCCAGCTGCTGAGCCTGGTAAGCCCCGCTGCCGGGGAGGGCGGGCTCAGGGCAGGGGTGTCCAGAAACGGCGCGACGGCCAGGAACGGCGGCGGCCCGGGCGCCGCCCTGCCGGCGAATGCGGGGCCCGCA
>JASHPR010000612.1 GCA_030038015.1 Streptosporangiaceae bacterium | reverse complement strand
CCGACCTGGTCGACCGCCTGGCGGCGAACGGGATGGTGGCCTGATGACCGCCGTCCTTGAGGCCCCGGCCGCCGCCAGCGGAGCCGCCACCCTGCCCTTTGACGCGGACCCGGACATCCGCCGGTTCCTGCGGCTGCGGGCCGTCAACGAGCGGTGCCGGCAGGAGTCGGCCGCCGCGGTGCGGGGCGGGAGGGCGTCATGACCCCCGCCCAGCGCCGGGAGTACCGGCGCCTGCGCCAGATGTGGAGGAACGGCATCCCGGTGCCGGCGCCCCGCAAGCCTGTCCTCACCGTGGAAGCCGTCTTCGAGGGCCAGCGGGAGACCGCGCTCGAGCGCCTGGCGACCACCGGGGAGATGGCCGCCATCGCCCGCAGCGCGGAACTGGGCCGCCTGTGGTCCCTGCTGGACGAGGCCGAAGCGCTGGCCAGGGCCACGAGGGACGGGCTCGAGGCCGCCGTGGCCGAGGTGGACAGCGCCAGGAAGGGGCTGGAAGCACGGGCGGGAGGTGCGTCATGACCTCCCCTGCAGCCAGCCTCCCCGTGGGCCCCTGCCCGGCGATGAACGAGCCGTCCGAGTTCCGTTACCTCGGCCCGGACCTGGCGGACGCGTTCGACGCCGCAGCCCAGAGCTACAACAGCGCCGCGGACGCCGCCATGAAGGATGCGGCCAGGGCCGAGAGAGCAGGCAGCGACCGCGCCCATGCCCGCCTGGACGCCTTCCAGCGGGCCGAGGACCTGGCTTTCGCCGCCCCCCCGGACGGGCTGGCGGCACCCCTGCCGGAACCCGTCCTTGACGGGCGCGGCGAGGAGGCGATGGCGGCGTTCCTTGGGGCTCACGCCGAGCAGGACGCCGCCGAGGGCCGCGAGCCCGCACCGGAAGAGACCCAGGTCATCCCCGCTCACAGCGAAGGGAGTGACGGAGCATGAGCATCACGCAGAGCCAGGCGACTGCCCTGGCGCAGCTGCGGGACGAGGCGGCCGCCAGGACCGCCGTTGCCGCGGAACTGAGCGACGGGACCATCACCTGGCCCGAGGCATACCCGGGGGCCGGGAACTGGACGGCCGCGTACGAGATGGCCATCGAGGACATGCAGCGGGCGTGGCGTGAGCTTGAGGCCGCAGAGAAGGGGGCGGAGCGGTGAGCGGCGAGACAGCATCGGCCGTCCTGCGCAAGCCGTTCAGGCCGGAGGAGATTGGCAAGCTGCCCCGGGTCACCTGCCCCAAGTGCAGCGACCCGAAGAAGAACGGGCCCTGCGACGAGCACCGCAAGTCCAAATGCCCGGAATGCAAGGCGTACGTGTCCGAGCGGCACATCCACATCGACTACGTGGGCCACGCCGACGTCACAGCCCGGCTGCTCGAAGCGGACCCGGAGTGGAACTGGGAGCCGCTGGCCACCGACGAGCACGGGCTGCCGGTGTTCGACACCGACCGCAACGACTCGCCGGTCGGCCTGTGGATACGCCTGACCGCCGGCGGGGTGACGCGGCTCGGCTACGGCTCGGTGCCGTCGGGACAGAACGACGCCGTGAAGGTGCTCATCGGGGACGCGCTGCGGAACGCCGCGATGCGGTTCGGCGTGGCGCTGGACCTGTGGGCGAAAGGCGACCGGGCCGACCCGACCGCCGAGAATGCGACCGCATCGGCAGGGCAGGCAGCGCGCCGGGCAGCGCGCCCCGCTGGCGCGCGCCAGCCCGCGTCCGGCGGCGGGCAGGGCGTGACCTCGCTGCCGGACGCCGACGAGTCCGTCATCGCCGAGTGGGGCGCCAAGATCGACGGCATCACAAGCCAGGAAGACGCAGACACCGCCGACGCCGAACTGAAGGCCATCTACGACAAGGGCCGGATGAACGCCACGACCGCTGGCGCGATCCGGCGGGCGATCAAGATCAAGGCGTCAGCGGTGGCAGCCGGCAGCCAGCCTGCCGCCGCTGGTGCGTCAGGGAACGGGCACCAGCCGTGACCGCTCCCGCGCTCGCGCGCACGACGGCAGCCGGCCGGGTCTACAAGCACCCGCTGACCGGTGAGGAAGTGCCGTCCGTCACCACCATCATCAGCGGCGGCGTGCCCAAGCCGGCGCTGCCGCCGTGGGCCGCCAAGATGGCCGCCGAGTACGCCGACGCCAACTGGGACATGCTGTCGGGCCTGTCCAGCGCCGAGCGCGTCACGCTCATCAAGGGCGCGCACAAGCGCAGGAGCGAGGCCGCTGCCGACCTTGGCAGCGCCGTCCACGAGGCCGCCGACGCCTGGTGCTCAAACCGCCCCATGCCGAAGTGGGAAGACGGCGTAGAGCCGTTCATGGAGCAGTTCGCGGAGTTCCTTGAGGCGCGCAGCCCGCACTTCGTGATGACCGAGGTCACCGTGTGGAACCGCGCCCACGGCTACGCGGGCACGTTTGACTGGCTGGCGCGGATCAATGGCAAGCTGACTCTCGGCGACCACAAGACAGGCACGAACGTCTGGCCCGAGGTCGGGCTCCAGCTCGCCGCCCTGTCACACGCCGAGTTCATCCTGCGGCCGGACGGCACTGAGGAGCCGATGCCCGCTGTCGGCCTGCTGGGCGTGCTGCACCTGCGGCCCCGGTCCTGGGCACTGATCCCGGTCCACGACGCAGAGGCGTGCTGGAAAGCTTTCCTCGCCGCCAAGGCCATCACCGACTGGACACGCGATGTCGCGCCTGGCGTGCTCGGCCCCAGGCTGGGAGCGGCGGTGAGCGCATGAGCCACCCCGTCACGCCGACCCCGAACGAGATCGCCCGCTGGCTGGCCGAGCTGACCCGCCAGCTGGACGCGAAAGTTACTGAGTTCGCGCAGCTCTCCGACGAGGCCGCAGCGGCAAGGCGGGACGCCGAGATCGCGTTCGCCCGCTCATTCCTGAACGCGGAGGGCGCGATGGACGTGCGCCGCCAGATCGCCATGCACCAGGCCGCGGACAAGCGGTTCGGCGCCGACGTGGCCGAGCGGAAAGTGGCCGCGTGCAAGGAGGCCATCCGGGCTCTCCACCTCAAGATCGACGTGGGCAGG
>JASHPR010000611.1 GCA_030038015.1 Streptosporangiaceae bacterium | reverse complement strand
GCCTCGTGGATGTCCGCGACCGCCAGGTGCTCGTCCGGGCAGTAGACCGGCGGCCCGCCCGGGCCGAAGACGACCGTCGGCACCTTCGCGCCGAAGCTCGCGGTGTCGCCCAGCCAGTTCTCGGTGACCAGCCGGGGCTGGCCGCCGCGGACCAGGCCGACCGCGCGCCGCATCAGGCGCACCACCTCGTCGTCTGGCCTGGCCAGGTACGCGGACTTCACGTCGGCAAGCTCGACCTGCGCCGCGATCCGCGGTTCGCGGGCGCGGGCTTCCGCCAGGCAGCGGTCGATTTCCGCGCGGAGCTGCTCGACCGTGACGCCGGGCTGCGGGCGGCAGTCGACCCGGATCACGCACTCGTCCGGGATCATCGATGGCCCGCCGGGGGGCAGCCCGCCGTAGATCCGGCCGGGCACCACGTAGGTCTCGGGGCCGAACAGCTCCCGCACGTCGTCCGGCAGCTCAGGCTCGTACCGGGACGCGTCGAGGGCCAGCACCACATGGGCGGCGAGCGTGTTCGCGTTGACCGCCAGGTGCTTGTGGCAGGTGTGCGCCGACGTGCCGAGCACGGTGACGTCGAAGTAGTAGCGGCCGCGGTGGCCGAGGCAGACCTGGTTGCCGGTCAGCTCGCCGAGGACGCACAGGTCGGCCGGGTGAGCCCCGAAGTAGGCGATCGCGCCGGCCTGGTCACCCATGTGGTCGCTGACCGCGGACATCGCGGCCGTCCCGGACAGCGGGAGCCCGCTGCGCGCCAGCGCCTCGATCGCGACGATCTCGCAGGCCAGCGCCGCCTTCATGTCCATGATCCCGTGCCCGTAGACCGCATCGCCGATCAGCGCCCCGGAGAACGGCTCGGCGGCCGACCAGCCGTGCGAGACCGGCTTGGTATCCAGGTGCCCGGTGAGCACGACGCGCGGGCCCGGGCCGAACGAGACCTCGCCGGTCGCGTTCGGGCGGTCGGGCAGCACCGGCTGGAGCCCGGCCGCCTCGAACCCGGCCTCCTTCATCACGTCGGCCAGGAACTTGGCGAGCGCCCCCTCCTCCCCGAGCACGCTGGGAATCCGGCAGACCTCCTGCGACAGGCGGATCGCGCGGTCGGTGTCGGTGTGCTCGAGCACCCGGGCGGCTAGCTCACGGTCATCCATGTTCGTAACGTCGGCTCCTGCTCCGTCGCGGTGCTGGCCACTATGCCCCGCGGCCGTCGGCCGCGGCGGAGGCCAGCGCGGGAGCCCGCCGGGCCTCCTGGCTGATGGCCACTTTACGCAGCACGTAGTAGAGCACCCCCGCGACCACGAACCCGACGTAGAAGGCGATGTCAGCGCCCTTGAGGGCGTTCGCGACGGGGCCGACGATGATCGACGTGTTCATGAACGGCACCATGACCCCGAACGCCACGCAGAATGCCACGACCGCGGGCCAGCCGTTGCCGAGCTTGCGGAAGCCCAGGGCGCCGCGGAGGAACGACGGGCTGTACCTGGCCCTGTTGTAGTGCCAGTCGATCATCACGATCGCGCAGAACGGCGAGATCCAGTACGAGGTGAACAGCAGCAGGTTCTCGAACTTGCCTGAGGTGTTGCCCGCGTTCATGTACAGGATCGCGGCGAAGGCGAGGATGGCGACGACGGCGGCGACGATCGGCCTGCGCACCCGGGCGCCGAGGGCCTGGAACGCGAGCGACCCGGTGTAGTCGTTCATCGAGTTCGAGGCGATGGCGCCGAACACGATGGCGATCAGCGCCAGCACGCCGATGAACCCGCCGCCCATCAGCGTGCGCACGCCGGCGGCGGTCTGGTTGCCGAGCACGCTGGCCCCGGCGAGGCCGATGCCCTCGACCCACACGTACGACGCGGTCAGGCCGAGCATCGTGTACCAGAAGATGGCCGCCTTGGAGGTGTCCGGCTTCATGTAGCGGCTGTAGTCGGAGGCGTACGACGCCCAGGAGATGCCCTCGGACAGCGAGATCGTCACCATCAGCACGAAGGCTCCGACCAGGGCGGCTCCGTGCACGGTGTTGTGCGGAAGCACCACGTGGTGCTGGAGGATCTTCACCGAGAGCACCAGGAACAGCACGATCAGGATCGCCGAGCCGATCTCCTGCACCCGGTGCACGAACTCGTAGCCGAAGACGCTGATGATGCCCTCGAGCACCAGCACGATCGCGACGCCGACCCAGAACGGCACGTGGAACAGCAGCTGCGCCGCCTGCCCGCCGAACAGCCCGACCAGCGCGTCCCAGGCGATCGACGAGAGCCACTGCACCGCGCCGGGCAGCACGATGGTCTTCCCGAACGGCAGCCTGGCCAGCGGCACCTGGGCGGTGCCGGTCTTCGGCCCCCAGGTGCACAGGATCGCCACCGGCAGCGACCCGATGATCGTGCCCACCACGATGGCGACGAGGCCGAGGCCGAACCCGAGGCCGAACACCACGGCCAGGGTGCCGGCGAAGACGCCGGACAGCTCCATGTTGGGGGTGAACCACACGGTGAACATCCGGTACACGCCGCCGTAGCGGTGGTCTTCCGGGATCGGCGCCATGCCCTGGCCTTCCAGGACCAGGTCGCCGGTGCGGCTTGGCCGTACCCCCTCGAAGATCCGCAGCTCGTCGCTGTCGGCCTGGGGGGACGACCCGTCCAGGCTGCCCTGCTCTGTGGCCTCGGCCATGGTCCCCTCCTGTCCGCGGTGACGGCAGCCACCGCTGCGCACGCGCCAGCCAGGCACCTCCACGTCCGGGCGAGCACCGGAATGCGATCGGAGATAAGATATATCCGATCGCAACTGCGGAGGTCAATGCCCTTAAGCCAGTGCATCCTGCCTGGTCAACGGGCGTTGTGCAATGGTGCGGCCCAGGCCGGGCTCGGCGGAGCCCGGCTGGAGCCGGTCAGGCAGTCCGGCGCTGCGCGGCGATCAAGTCCCGGTACCAGGCGAACGAGGCCTTCGGCGTGCGCCGCTGGGTGGCAAAATCGACGTGCACCAGGCCGAACCGCTGGTGGTAGCCCTCGCTCCACTCGAAGTTGTCCATCAGGGTCCAGATGAAGTAGCCGCGCACGTCCACCCCGGCGGTCATCGCGTCGTGCACCGCCCTGATGTGGCCGTCCAGGTAGCGGATCCGCGGCTGGTCATCGACGGTCCCGTCCGGCGACACCTCGTCATCGGCCGAGCAGCCGTTCTCGGTGATGCAGACCGGCGGCAGCCGGCCGCCGTAGCGGTCCTTCATCGTGGTCAGCACCTCGGTCAGCCCCGCGGGGATCACCGGCCAGCCGAACGCGGTCACCGGGTACCCCTCGATCGGCTCCATCCGGAACGGCAGCGGCTCCCCGGGCAGCGCCGACAGCCTGGTCGGGGCGTAGTAGTTCACGCCGTACGCGTCGAGCGGGGCCGAGATCACCGCGAGGTCACCGTCGGCCACGCAGTCCGGGCCGCCGGGCCCGGCACCGAACGCGGACAGGTCCGGGTAGCTGCCGAGCAGCACGGGGTCGGCGAACAGCCGGTTGTGCAGGATGTCGTACGCCTGCGCCGCCGCCACGTCGGCCGGGTCGTCCGTGGCCGGCCAGGCGGGGGAGTGGTTGTTGGTGATCGCCACCTGCCGGGCGCCCGCCGAGCGCAGCGCCGCCGCGGCGAGGCCATGCCCGAGCAGCTGGTGGTGCGCGGTGGGCAGCGCGCCGAGCAGCAGTGCCTCGCCGGGCGCGTGGACCCCGAGCCCGTAGCCGAACGCCATGACCACGAAGGGCTCGTTCAGCGTGATCCACAGCGGTATCCGGTCGGCGAGCCGCTCGGCGGCGATCTCGGCATAGTCGGCGAACCTCTGCGCGGTGTCCCGGGCCAGCCAGCCACCGCCGTCGTCCTGCAGCGGCTGCGGCAGGTCCCAGTGGTAGAGGGTGGGCACCGGGGTGATGCCGGAGGCCAGCAGGGCGTCGGTGAGCCGGTCGTAGAAGTCCAGGCCGGCCGCGTTGGCCGGCCCCTTGCCGTCTGGCTGCACCCGGGGCCAGGCGATCGAGAACCGGTAGGCGGTGAGCCCGAGCTCGGCCATGAGCCCGGCGTCTTCCTGCCAGCGGTGGTAATGGTCGGCGGCGACGTCGCCGGTGTGGCCGTCCCTTGTCGCGCCCGGCTTGCGGCAGAAGGTGTCCCACACCGACTCGCCGCGGCCGTCCTCGTCCACCGCGCCCTCGATCTGGTAGGCGGATGTGGCAACGCCCCAGGCGAAATCGGCGGGGAAGCGCGGCATCGCAGCATCGGTCATGGCGTGATCGTAAGCGCCGCGCCCGGCTGTGGCGAGCGCCGGCCAGCGCCGGCCGCCGCCCTGGCTAGGACGCGGCCGCCCCGTCGGCCACCGCAGCGTCAACCTCGGACTGGCGGGCGGCGAGCTCGGCGGCGCACTTCTGCTCGTCGACCCGCTCGGCGATCTCCTCGTCGGCGCGCATCAGCGCGTCGAGGTCGCTCTGGGCGGCGTCGAGCACGCCCAGGTCAGCGAACGCGCGCTGCACCTTCGGCCCCCACAGGCCGATGTCCCTGACGCACGGGACGATGCGCGAGAACAGCAGCGTCCGGAACGCCTGCTGGACCGGGGACTGCTCGGTGAACTCGAGGCACTCCTGCACGTTGAAGCCGAGCCGCTCCCAGACCTCCCGCGCCTGGAACCGGTTGCGCATCAGGTAGCAGCCCTCGACGACGAACTCCTCGCGGTCGGCGCGCTCGGCCTCGGTGAGCCCCCTGTAGTAGTCCCGCAGTGCCAGCCGCCCGAACGCCACGTGCCGCGCCTCGTCCTGCATCACGTACGCGAGCAGCTGCGTGACCAGGGCGTTGTTGGACATGTCCCGGTGCACGCCGAAGGCGGCCAGCGCCAGGCCCTCGATCAGCACCTGCATGCCCAGGTAGGGCATGTCCCAGCGGGAGTCGCTCAGCGCGTCGGCGAGCAGCTTGGCCAGGTCCGGGTTGACCGGGTAGTAGAGGCCGATCTTGTCCCGCATGAACCTGGAGTACAGCTCGACGTGCCTGGCCTCGTCCATGGCCTGGGTGGCCGCGTAGAACTTGGAGTCCATGTCGGGCACGGACTCCACGATCCGCGCCGCTACCGTGAGCGCCCCCTGCTCGCCGTGCAGGAACTGGCTGAACAGCCAGGACGAGAGGTGATGGCCCAGCTCGTCCCGTTCTTTCTGCGAAAGGATCTCCCACTGGCGCGACCCGTAGATCGGGCACAACTCGTCGGACTGCTCCATCACGTTGGCCGGGTTGACCGGGATCGACCAGTCGATCCGCTTGGTCGCGTCCCACTGCTTGTCCTTGCCGCGCTGGTACAGGTCCAGCAGGCGGCCCCTGCCGTTGTCGTAGTCCCAGGTGAACCTGGTGGCTCCGGCTGCGGGCACGTCCCACGTGCCGGGCGCGACTGGGGTCGTGTAATGGTCGTACGTGCTCACCGCAGGCTCCCCAGGTAGACCTTCGCCCTGATATTACTTGCTGGTACGGGAAGGCTCCAGAGGTGCTAGTCGTGCATCGGGTGCTCGTGCGCCGCGTGCCCGGCCGGCTCGAGCTGGAACGTGGAGTGCTCGACGTCGAAGTGGCCGCGCAGGCAGTCCTGCAGCCGGTCGAGCATGCGCGCGCACCTGCCGTCGTCGAAGACCGCCGGATCCACCACCACGTGCGCCGAGAGCACCGGCAGCCCGGACGTGATCGTCCAGGCGTGCAGCTCGTGCACGTCGCGGACCCCGTTCAGCATGGTCATGTGCCGCCGGACCTCGCTCAGGTCCATGCCCCGCGGGCTCGCCTCCAGCAGCACGTCCACAGTTTCCCGCAGCAGCCGCCAGGTCCGCGGCAGGATCAGCAGCCCGACCACCAGCGAGGCGATCGGGTCCGCGCGGGTGAACCCGGTGGTCGCGATCACCACGCCGGTGACGATCACCGCGGCCGCCCCGAGGGCGTCCGAGGCGACCTCGAGGAAGGCGCCGCGGACGTTGAGGCTCTCCGCCCGGCCTTGGCGCAGCAAGGTCAGCGACACGACGTTCGCGGTGAGCGCGATCACGCCGAACACGATGAGCAGGCCGGAATTCACCGCGGACGGGGACGCCAGCCGCTCGATCGCCTCGAAGATGATGAACCCGGTCATCGCGAGCAGCAGCACGGCGTTCGCCATCGCCGCCAGGATCTCGGCCCGTGCGTACCCGAAGGTGCGGCGCTGCGTGGGCGGCCTGGCGGCGAAGAAGACCGCCAGCAGGGACAGGCCGAGGCCGGCCGCGTCTGCGGCCATATGCGCCGCGTCGGCGAACAGCACCAGCGACCCGGTGATCACGGCGCCGATCACCTCGGCGACCGCGACCAGGCTGGTGAGCGCCAGCACCGTGACCAGCGGCCGGCGGTGCCGGCCGGTCGCCGTCACGCCGTGGGAATGCCCGGTCATGGTCCCTTGCGCCGCCTCGGGCCGCGCCGCTTCGGCGGATCGTCCGACCCGCCCTGGTCGCCATCCTGCTGCCCGGCCGGCTCCGGCTGGGCGTCGCCGGGCGCGACGAGCTCATAGGCGGGATTGATCATGACGGGGCCGCCGGCGCGCATGCCAACCTGGCCGCGGAACCTCACCCGGGAGCCGCATTCCAGCCCCGGGATGTGGGAGCGGCCGTAGAACAGCGCGGTCAGCTGGCCGGTCGAGTCGGCGACCTCGGCGGCCAGCACCGTGTTGCGCTCGACCGGGCGGATCTCCACCGCGTACACCCGGCCCTCCACCGTGGCCCGCCCCGGCTTGGTCAGTGTCCCGATCGGCTGCACGCCGGGCGGCGGTGCCGTCCGGTCATAGTGGGCGCCGTCCCGCGAGCCGTCGGCCTCGGCCGCCACGGCGTCGGCCACCGCGACCTCGGGCCTGGCCATGTCCGCCACGTCGGCTGCGTCGTCGAGCCGGCCGGCCCCGTCGCCGCCCGGCACCCCCGCCGCGTCCGGCGCCCGGGCGCCCGGCTCGGCTGCCTTCTCCCCGGGCTCCGCCGCGGGGGCCCGCCGCTGCTGAATGGCTTCCAGCCTGTTGCGCACGTCGAACGGCACGATCGTGGCCGCGGCGTGCGGGATGCGGCTCACCACGGCGGCGATCTTGTCCGCCGTCCGGTCGTGCAGCAGCCGGCCGAGCAGCGGGGAGTAACCGCGCCGCGGCAGGATCGCGGTGACCCCCACGCCAGGCAGGGCGGCCTCAGCGCTGACCAGTTCCGCCGCGCACCTGGCCAGCCGCCGGTCCGCGCAGTCGACGAAGTCGAGCGGGATGCCGGTGTTGGCACTCACCCAGTCCCGCCGGAGGCTCTCCGCCCGGACGTTGTCGACCACGAGGTGCACGGCGTGCAGCGTGGTCGGCCGCAGGCTGCGCGCGTACCGCAGCGCCGCGACCGTGGCCAGGTCGAAGTCGTCGACGAACACGAACACCGTGCGCCGCGAGTAGGTCGGCGGGTCGGGCGGCCTGCCCCGGGTGCTGATCCGCTCCAGCACCGCGGCCTCCATCTGGTACTCCCGGTTCAGCCGGATCAGCGTCGGCACGCCGATGAGGAACAGCAGCACCACCAGCCAGGCGCCCTCGGTGAACTTGACCACGGCGAAGATGAGCACGACGACCGCGGAGGTGATGCCCGCCGAGAAGTTGATCACCATCCGGCGCCGCCAGGCGGACTCCCTGACCCGGTGGTGGTACTTGGCCATGCCGAACCCGGCCATGGTGAAGGCGGTGAACACGCCGATCGCATAGAACGGCACCAGGTTGTTGACGTTCGCCCCGACGGCGGCCAGCAGGCTGCACGACAGCACCGCCAGCACGACGATGCCGTTGGAGAACACCAGCCGGTGCCCGCGCTTGGTCAGCCAGCGGGGCAGGAACGCGTCCTCGGCCACGAAGCTGGCCAGGAACGGGAAGCCGTTGAAGCTGGTGTTGCCCCCGGTGTAGAGGATCAGGGCGGTGGCGGCCTGGACGAAGACGAACATGACGGTGCCGAAGGCCGTGTGCCCGAATACGATCTTGGTCTCCTGCGAGATCACCGTCGGGACGCCGGATAGGTACGGTGCCGCGTGGGTGGCGTGCGCCAGCCAGGAGATCCCGGCCACCAGCGAGCCGAGGATCAGGCCCTCGGTCACCAGCACCCGGCGGGCGTTGATGCCCTCCGGCGGGCGGAACGCGCTGACTGCGTTCGACACCGCCTCGATGCCGGTGAGCGAGGAGCCGCCGTTGGCGAACGCCCGCAGCAGGACGAAGACCATGCCGAACGCGATCAGGCCGCTGGTCGGCGAGTGCCCGGTGTACTGCCCGGGCATCGGGTAGGGACGCTGCGGCAGGTTGCCGAGGATCTCACGGGTCAGGCCGGTGATGATCATGATCAGCACGGAGCCTGCGAAGAGGTAGGTGGGCATCGCGAACGACCGGCCTGCCTCCCGGATCCCACGCAGGTTGCCGTAGAGCATCACCAGCACGACGGCGATCGAGATGACCGTGATCTTCAGTGGGCTGTTGATCGCCTGCCAGGCCGAGGCGACCGCGGCCGTGCCGGCGGCTACCTGCACGGCCACCGTGACCACGTAGTCGATGAGCAGCGCGACGGCGGCGATCTGGGCCCACTTTGGGCCGAAATTGTCCCGCGCGACCACGTACGAGCCGCCGGCCCTGGTGTAGACCGTGACCACCTCGCGGTAGGACAGGACCACCAGGGCCATCACGAACAGCACGACCCCGGTCAGCGGCAGGATGAGCGTGAACGCCGTGACGGCCAGGCCCGCCCGGAGCAGCTCGATGAGGATTTCCTCGGTGCCGTACGCCGAGGAGGAGATCCCGTCCGGCGCCAGGACCCCGAGCGCGAGCGGGTTGGACAGCCGCTGCTCGCCAAGCTGCTCGTTGATCAGCGGCCGACCGAGCAGTCGTCGCTTGAGCGAGTAGCCAAACCCCTCGGCGAGTTCAGACTCGCCGCCGAGCAGACCCGCCGCCCTCTGCATAGCCACGCTGCTCGCGTCCTCCGGTTCCTGACAACGCCGACGTGGCCTTCTTACCACCGCTCCGGCCTCCAGCGGGAGGCAGGCTTTCGCCTGCAGGCGGCACCGTCGGGGCGGCTTACCAGGTTAACCGGCTGTTCACGGTGGCTGGGGAGACTGGTGTGCGCGATCTGGATGAGAGCAGGGCATGGCAGTCTAGGCGGGGTGATCCGGGTAGTAGTACGGCACCGGGCCGACCCGATCAGGGAGGCAAGCCCATGACCACAACACCGGCAGCCCCGGCACCGCAGGCCAGGCATGCGAGCACCGTTCACCTGTCGGAACTGCTGCGGCGGCCGATCACGGACCGGGGCGGCGAGTCGATCGGGCGGCTCTCCGACGTGATCGTGCGGCTGCGGGGCGCGGCCAACCCCCTGGTGACGGGCCTGGTCGCCTCCGTCGGCGGCCGGGAGCTCTACGTGCCCATCGAGCAGGTCAGCTCGCTCAGCGGCGAGGAGGTCAAGCTCAGCAGCGCAAAGCTCGACCTGCGCCAGTTCGAGCGGCGGGAGGGTGAGGTGCTGCTCCGCAGGGACGTTCTCGGCCACCGGCTGATCGACGTGGAGAGTGCCCAGCTGATCAAGGCGTGGGATCTGGAGCTGGAGCGGCGCGCAGACGAGTGGGTGGTGGCCGGGGTGGACACACACCGTCAGTCGCGGTGGCTGCTCGGTTCCCGGCACGGCGACCAGCGCGACCATGCGTTCCGTGAGTGGGCCAAGTTCGAGCCGCTGATCGGCCATACCGGCAGCGCGCTGCTGCGCGGCCCGTTTGCCCGGATCCGGAGGCTGAAGCCGGCCCAGATCGCCGACCTGATCGAGAACGCGTCCAAGGAAGAGGAGACCGAGATCCTCGGCCAGGTGCACGCAGACCCCGAACTCGAGGCCGACGTGTTCGAGGAACTGGACGAGGACCTGGCCACCCGGCTGCTCGGGGCGCGGACCGATGCGGAGATCGCCGAGGTGCTGTCGCGGATGCGTGCCGATGACGCGGCGGATGCGATCGCCGAGTTGCCGCAGCGTCGCAGACAGGCCGTCCTCGACCTGCTTCCGGCCGGGCAGCGCACGAAGGTGCTGACGCTGATGGGCTTCAACCCCACGAGCGCGGGCGGCCTGATGGGCGTCGACTTCGTCGCCGTGCCGTCCGGTGCGCCCGTCCGCGACGCGCTGGACGCGGTCGCCCGCTCGGCAAGCCTGCAGCCGGAGGCGCTGACCAGCGTGCACGCCATCGACGAGCGCGGCACACTGTGCGGCGTTGCCCGGCTGGTCTCCCTGGTGCAGTCGGATGCCGATACTCCGCTGAGCGAGATCTACGACGACGACCCGGTCAGGGTCGGCGCGGACACCGACGTGGTCGACGTCGCCGTGCTGATGAGCGACTACAACCTGATCACGATCCCGGTCGTGGACGAGCGCAGGAAGATGATCGGCATCATCACGGTCGACGACGTTCTCGAGGCCACGCTGCCGGACGACTGGCGGCGCCGCGAGGCCGCGCAGCCGCCCGACGCCTACCACGGGGACCCGACGTGAGCGAGTCGCCGCAGCCCCGCGACATCCCGGAGCGCCCGCAGGGCCCGGAGCAGGACGCCGCGCTGCAGCGCGACGGCGCGAGGCACCATGACGAAGCGACCCGGGCGGCCCATTCGTCCCGGACATCCCGGGCCGCCCGGGCGCAGGGCGGCGATGAGCGGCCGGTCGCCACGGTGGCCCAGCGGGACGCCCTGACCCGGCCGACCGCCGTGCTCGACGAGGCGCATCTCGGCGACATCGAGGGCGCGCTCGGCCGGATCAGGCTGGGCGATGAGCAGCGGAGCGGCTGGCGGCGCCAGCTGGTCACCTTCCTCGCGATCATGGGCCCGGGCCTGATCGTGATGGTCGGCGACAACGACGCCGGCGGGGTCGCCACCTATGCCCAGGCCGGGCAGAACTACGGCTACAGCCTGCTCTGGGTGCTGCTGCTGCTGATCCCGGTCCTGATCGTGAACCAGGAAATGGTGGTCAGGCTCGGCGCGGTCACCGGCGTCGGCCACGCCCGGCTGATCAACGAGCGGTTCGGCCGGTTCTGGGGCACCTTCAGCGTCGGCGACCTGTTCCTGCTCAACTTCCTGACGATCGTGACCGAGTTCATCGGCGTGTCGCTGGCCCTGGCCTACTTCGGCGTCAGCCAGTACATCTCGGTCCCCGCGGCCGCGCTGATCCTGATCGTCATCACGACCAGCGGGAGCTTCCAGCGCTGGGAGCGCGCGATGTTCCTGTTCATCGCGGCCAGCCTGGTGATAATCCCGCTGGCGTGGATGTCCCACCCGCGGTGGAGCCAGATCGGCTACCACTTCGTGGTCCCGGGGATCCAGGGCGGCGTCAACTCCACCGCTGTCCTGCTCATCATCGCGATCGTCGGCACCACCGTGGCGCCGTGGCAGCTCTTCTTCCAGCAGTCGAACGTCATCGACAAGCGGATCACGCCCCGGTTCATCAAGTACGAGCGGGGCGACACCACGATGGGCGCCTTCGTGGTGGTCATCGGCGCCTCCTTGATCCTCGTTGCGGCGGTCTACGCGGTGCGGGGCACCAGCCTGGCCGGCCACTTCACCGACGCCCTGGGCGTCGCCGAGGCGCTGCGCGCCAAGGCCTACGTGCTCGGCGCGCTGTTCGCGATCGTGCTGCTGGACGCCAGCATCATCGGCGCCGCCGCCGTCACCCTGTCCACCAGCTATGCGTTCGGCGACGTGTTCAACCTCAAGCACTCGCTGCACCGCAGCTTCCGCGACGCCAAGGCGTTCTACGCCACCTATGCCGTGATGATCGCGGCGGCGGCCGGCATCGTCCTGATCCCGCACGCCCCGCTCGGGCTGCTGACCGAGGCCGTGCAGGCGCTGGCCGGGGTGCTGCTGCCCAGCGCGAGCGTGTTCCTGCTGCTGCTGTGCAACGACATCGAAGTCCTCGGCCCGTGGATGAACCGGCGCTGGCTCAACGTGCTCGCTGGCGTGATCATCTCGGTGCTGCTGGTGCTGTCCGGCACCCTCGTGGTCGACACGCTGTTCCCGTCGTTCAACGCCGCAGCCACCGCGATCTGGATAGCGATCGGGATGGTGGTCAGCGGCATCATCGCCGCCATCTACCTCCAGATGACCAAGTCGCGCCGCCCGCCACGGCAGCCGCACCCGGCCACCACGATGACCGCCGCCGAGCGCCTCAACTGGCGGATGCCGCCGCTCGCCCTGCTCAAGCCGGTGCAGTGGTCGACCGGCACAAAGCTGGGCGTGCTGACCCTGCGTGCCTACCTGGTGGTCTCGGTCCTGCTCCTGATCGTCAAGGCCGTCCAGCTGGGCACGTCGCACAGCTGACCCCGCCTGGCTGCCGCCCCCCAAACCAGCCCTCGCCTGGCAGCCGCCCGCGGACTTAACGATGTGGTGGACTCCCCGCTGCTGCTAGAGGAACAGCGCGGAGTCCACCACCTCATTGCCGGCCGCCGGAGGGCGGGCGCTGCGCCCGGGCGCCGGGCGCCCGGGCTCATCCGGCCGGGCGGCAGAGCGTGGCCGCCCGGCCGGAGGCCGCACCAGCCAGGAGTCAGTGGCCGATGGCGAGCTGCACGATCTTTATGATGACCAGGATCATGGCCACGGCCAGGTAGATCCGCAGCGCCGACATGCCGATCTTGCGGCCGGTGGACATGGCCGGACGCCGCAGCAGGGCCAGGGGCGGCATCCGCCAGCCGTCCCGCTCCACCGGGTCTGCAGCGGCAGCCGGGGCGCCGGCACCAGCCGGCCGGCCGGCGCGCAGCTTGCGGGCCAGGGCGTAGCCGGCCGCCAGGGCCGCCACGCCGCCGCACGCGGCCAGGATGCCGGCGATCTGGCGGGCGCTGATGGTGGGGAACAGCACCGAGGCGGTCAGGATGACCGACAGCGAGACCAGGACGGCCACGACCGCCGAGGTGAACATGTTGGTCTTGCGGCCGTTCACCCACGGCCCGAGAACCTCCGAGTCGTTGCACAGCAGCAGCAGGAACACGCTGGCGCTGGGCAGCAGCACGCCGGCCAGGGTCTGCACGCCCTCGGTGAGCAGGCCGAGCGGGGAGCCTGGGATGAGCACCACCGTGGCGGACACGGCGACGACACCGGCGTAGATGGCGTAGAAGCCCTTCGCGCCCTTCACGCCCCGGTGCAGCGAGTGCTTGAGGCCGAAGACGTCGCCGATCGCATACGCGGTGGACAGCGAGACCGCGAAGGCGCCGATGATCGAGGCGTCGAGCAGCGCGATCGCGAACAGCACCCCGGCCGTGCGGCCCGCGTACGCCTGCAGCCCGGCGGCGAGCCCGGCGGCGTCGGTGAAGTGCCCGAAGCCGCGCGTCCCGGCGAACGCCGCCGTGGTGGCGCCCATCACCGCGGCGGCGCCGACCACCACGATCACGATGCCGATCCACAGGTCGGTCTTCTCGTACCTGATGAACCGCGGGGTGATCCGCTTGTCGATGACGTAGCTCTGCTGGAAGAACAGCTGCCAAGGCGCGACGGTGGTGCCGACAAGGCCGATGACCAGCAGCATGACGGTCGCGAGCTGGCCGGAGCCGCCCGGGAGCTGCGGCACGACGAAGTCGTGGGCCATCTGCGACACGTGCGGGTGGGCGAAGAAGTAGAGCGGGATCAGCAGCAGGCTTCCCACGCAGAAGGTAATCGCGATCCGCTCGAAGCGGCGGAAGCTGCCGGTGAACGCGGCGCCTATCACGACGCAGGCGGCCAGCGCCACGGCGGCGATCTTCGGCAGCCCAAGGTACCCGGCGGCCAGCGTGATCCCGATGAACTCGGTGATGATCGTCAGCGCGTTCAGGATGAACAGGTCGATGACGCTGAAGGCGCCCCAGAACTTGCCGAAGCGCTCCAGGATGAGCCGCGCGTGCCCGACCCCGGTGACCGCGCCGAGGCGCAGCACCATCTCCTGGTTTACGTACAGCACCGGCACCAGCAGCAGCAGCGTCCACAGCAGCCGGGTGCCATAGTTCTGGCCAGCCTGCCCATAGGTGGCGAACGCGCCGGCGTCGTTGTCGCCGACCATCACGATCAGGCCGGGACCGATGATCGCCAGCAGCGTCTTCAGCTGGGCGCTGCGGCCCCGCCGGGGCGAGGTGTCATCCAGCCGGATGGTGCCGAGAGCGCCGCGGATGTCGCCGACGTGCTGCGCGTCGAGCACCGCGCTGCGGCGCTCCAGTGTCGTGGTCATGGATATCCCTCCCTCTCCCCCTCGGGGGCGTCCTGGGAGGCACGCAGCATCCAGCCAGAAACCGTCAGGCAGAAAGATCTCTGGAAGCGGGGGTGGAAGTGTTACCGCGTGCCGGAAGAAAGCGAGAGTGCGCGGAAGCGGGCCCGTTGATGGCCCGGTCTACTATCCATATCCCGCCTCCTCCGGTCATGACACACGCGGGTGTCCGCTGGCGCGCAGCACGCGGGGAGACGCACACCCCTACTCGTCAGAGCTTTGGCACGGCACGACGTAGCACCTGCTGGTGCAGCCACTTCGGGTCACCCCTTAAGCCGGGGAGACCTGTCCTGACCCTGGGCGTCTCTCGACGTCGTCGGATCAGTGGCCTGTGTTCGTGTCGACGCCTCACCGAACGAGGTGCCTTGCAAACGATGAACATGATAGGCGGGCTCTGGTGTTCCCGGCAAACCCAGCGGCTGTGCGGTTCGTCACGCAACGGTGGCGCTGGCCCGCAGCGCGGCTATCTCCGCCGCGCTGCAGCCGAGCTCGGTCAGCACCGCGTCGGTGTCGGCGCCCGGGGCCGGCGGCGCCGACGGGGTGCCCGCGGCCGACCGGCTGAACCGCGGCGCCGGGCCCGGCTGGACCACGCCGCCGACGTCCGTGAACGTACCGCGGGAAGCGTTGTGCGGATGCCCGGGTGCCTCGGCCGGGCCAAGCACGGGCGCGACGCACGCGTCAGACCCTGCGAACACCTCAGCCCACTCGTCCCTGGTCCGCGTCGCGAACACCTCAGCGAACCTGGCCCGCAGCACCGGCCAGCCCGCGCGGTCGTGCTGTCCGGGCAGGCCGGTACCGGCCAGCCCGAGCCCGGCCAGCAGCTCGGCGTAGAACTTCGCCTCCAGGGCCCCCACGGCCACGTACCCGCCGTCGGCGGTCTCGTAGGTGTCGTAGAACGGCGCCCCGGTGTCCAGCAGGTTGACGCCGCGCGCGTCCTGCCACGTGCCGGATGCCCGGAGCCCGTAAATGAACGAGGTGAGAAGCGCGGACCCGTCCACCATCGCGGCGTCAACCACCTGGCCGACCCCGGATCGCTCCCGCTCGAGCAGGGCAGCGACCACGCCGAGCGCGAGCAGCATGCCCCCGCCGCCGAAGTCCCCGAGCAGGTTGACCGGGGGAACCGGGGGCTCGCCGGCCCGGCCGACCATGGAAAGCGCGCCCGAGATCGCGATGTAGTCGATGTCGTGCCCGGCGGTCGGCGCCAGCGGGCCGTCCTGCCCCCAGCCGGTCATCCGCCCGTACACCAGCCGCGGGTTCCGCTCGGCGCACGCTTCGGGGCCGAACCCGAGGCGCTCGGCCACCCCGGGCCGGAAGCCCTCCACCAGCACATCCGCCGACGCGACGAGCCGCAACAGCAGGCCGACCCCGGCCGGGTCCTTCAGGTTGATCCCGGCCGACCTGCGGCCGCGGCTCAGCGGGTCGACGGGAGCCTTGGCGTTCGGGCCGCAGATCTCGGCACGGTCGACCCGCAGCACGTCGGCCCCCAGGTCGGAGAGGATCATGCAGCCGAACGGCGCCGGAGCCAGGCTTGCGATCTCGATCACCCGTACACCGTCAAGCGGCCCCATCAGTTCTCCTCCATGCGCCCGCTGCGGCTGACGCCGACGGCGGCCCGGCCGGACACGTCGCAGTCGTCGACATTCTCGCCCGGATCCGGCCGCCAGCGGTGCATCTGCACGATCCGGGCTCCAGCAGCTCCGGGCCATCGGGAAACCGGCCCGCCGCTGTGTTCGTAAATGGTGGTGATAACAGCATTTGCCGAACACGGCAGGCGTTGGCGGCAGGCGGCGGCGTGAACCCGGGGCGGCGTCAGGACGCGGTCCGTCTGGGCTGGCTGCCTTGCTGATCGAGCAGCAGGGCGAGGGTCGGGCACGCGGCGACCGCCCGCCGCGCGAGCGGCAGCAGGTCGTCGGGGACGCATCCGGGCGCGATGATCGGGTATCCCCAGGGGTCGGCGGTGATCAGCTCGGGCAGCAGCTCGATGCACATGCCGTGCGCCTCGCACGCGATCGGGTTCACCCGCAGGGTCCGGCCGCCAGGCGCCGCGGTGCCGCGTGCTCCGGCCGCCGTCCTGCTGCGGTTCCCGGCCGTTCCGGCGCTGCGGCTGGCTGGCTGCCCCGCGCCGCGGCTGGCGGGCTGCCCCGCGC
>JASHPR010000053.1 GCA_030038015.1 Streptosporangiaceae bacterium | reverse complement strand
GGGCTCACATGAAACTCGCATGCGGGTCACACAGGGGATTAGCGGTGAGGTGATCGGATGGCGGCCGGGAAAGGGAGCGTGGTGATGGGCGAGCTTGCCGGGGCCGGCCTGCCCGCCGATCACGGCGAGCTGCTGGTCGTCGACGACGAGCCGTTCCTGCGCGACGCGGTCGCCGCGTCGCTGCGGTTCCTCGGCTTCGACGTCACCACCGCCGGCAACGGCGCCGACGCGCTGCGGCTGGCCCGCGACGGCCGGTTCGACCTGCTCGTGCTCGACGTGATGCTGCCCGGCCTGGACGGTTTCGAGATGGTGCGCAGGCTGCGCAGGGACGGCAGCCGGGTGCCGGTGATCTTCCTGACCGCCCGCGACACCCAGGCCGACACGGTGACCGGGCTCACCATCGGCGGCGACGACTACCTGACCAAGCCGTTCGGCCTCGAGGAGCTCGCGGCCCGGATCCGCAGCGTGCTGCGCCGCACCCGGCCGGAGAGGACGGGCGCCCCGCTGCTCACGTTCGCCGACATCGAGCTCGACCAGGACAGCTACCAGGTCCGCCGGGCCGGCCGGGAGATCGAGCTGTCGCCGACCGAGTTCCGGCTGCTGCGCTACCTCATGCTCAACCCGGGGCGGGTGCTGACCCGGGCGCAGCTGCTCGACCACGTGTGGGACTACGACTTCGGCGGGTCGAGCACGGTCGTCGCCACCTACATCGCCTACCTGCGGCGCAAGCTCGCCGCGCACGGCCCGGACGTGATCCACACCCGGCGCGGCGTCGGCTACACCCTCCGGCTGCCGCGGGAAGCCGACGTCACGGACGGCCAGCGATGAGGCCGGGCCTGCTGCGGCGGCCGCGCCGGGCCCTGCTGCGCACCCGGGTGCTGGCCGGCGTGCTGCTGGTCACGCTGGCCGCGCTGGCGGCGTTCGACGTCGCCGCGGTCGCCGCGCTGCGCAGCTACCTGACCGGCCAGACCGACTCGGGGCTGCGCCAGGTTATCCAGCTGTACCGGCTGGCGAGTGTGCTCAGGCCGGGTGCGCCCCCGCGTGGCGCCAGGTTCAACGTCCCGCGGCAGCCAGGCCCGCGGCCGCGAACGACAACCGAGTTGCAGGCCGTCCCGCCGAACACGAAGCTTCCCTCGCCTGCGGTCATCGACGCGCCGTTCCTGCGGCCGTACTCGGTAATCGCCGTGTCCGGAAAGACCGTCAAGGGGGTGTCCCCCAGCATCTCGCTCGGCCAAAGCGTCGTCATCGCCGACGCGGGACTGACGGCCCGGCTGCCGGGGAACCTGACTGCGCTGGCGGCCAGCGGCCAGGCGTGGACGGCGGCCAGCCCGAAGGGGAACGAGCAGCTGCGGCTCATGGCAGCGCCGGACCCCGGCCAGGGCATCATCGTGGCGATCACCAGCCTGAACGGGGTCGACAAGACCGTCGGTCAGCTCGAGCTGATCCTGGTCATCGGCTCGGCCGCCGCCGGCCTGCTCGCCGCGGGCGGCGTCGCCTGGATCATGCGCCGCGGGCTGCGGCCGATCGAGACCATGGCCGGCCAGGCCGACGCGATCACCGCGGGCGACCTGACCAGCCGGGTCAGCCCGCACGACCCGCGGACCGAGGTCGGCCGGCTCGGCGTGGCGCTGAACGGGATGCTGTCACGCATCGAGGAGTTCATCGCCGAGCGGGAGGCCAGCCAGGAGGCCACGCGGCGGTTCTTCGCCGACGCCAGCCACGAGCTGCGCACCCCGCTGGCGTCGCTGCGCGCCAACGCCGAGCTTTACCAGCAGGGTGTCCTGGCCGGGCGGCCGCAGGTCGACGAGGCGATGCGGCGCATCACGCTGGAGGCCAAGCGGATGAGCGGGCTGGTCGATGACATGCTGCGGCTGGCCCGCCTCGACCAGCACCCCGGCCAGGAAGAAGAGCCGGTCGACCTGAGCGCGGTCCTGCAAGGCTGCGTTGACCGCGCCCGCGCCGGCGACCCGGAGCGGACCTGGCGCGCCAGCATCGAGCCCGGGATGGTGGTGACCGGAGACGAGGAACTGGTGCGCCGGGCCGCCGACAACCTGCTGTCCAACGTGACCGCGCACACCCCGGCCGGCACCGTGGCCACGATCCTCGCTGAGGAAAGCGACGGCACGATCACCGTGCAGGTCAGCGACGACGGCCCGGGCGTCGCGGCCGGCCAGCTTCCCCGGATCTTCGACCGCTTCTACCGGGGGGCCGCCCCGTCCGCAAGGCCCGGCTCTGGGCTGGGGCTGGCGATCGTCGCCGCGGTCGCCGCCGCCCACGGCGGCACCGCCGAGGCCGGGCTCAACGACCCGCACGGGCTGCGGGTCACCCTCACCCTGCCCGCCGCGTCACCGGCCGCCGTCGGCCTCGCCAGCCGATCAGCCCCGGCGCAGCTTCGCGACCAGATGACTGGGCACGACCTCGACGACCTCGACGCTGAACGGCCGCCGCGCACGGAAAGCCTGGTCGCCGGTCACATGCGCCACCTCGATCTAAGCCCCGTCGGCGAGCTCGAACGCCCGCAGTGACGGCCGGTCAAGGTCCGGGTCGATCGCCCAGTACGACGGCACGCCGAAGCGCTCATCGGCGGCACGTCCGGCGGCCGCGCCACAAGCAGGCCGAGCGAGAATGCCTGGTTAGATGCCCGGCTTTGCGGGCACTTTGCCGTGGGCGGCACCGCCCGTTTCCTGTCGGCCCTCCGCCCTGGAGCCCGCACCATGGCCACTCCTGCGCCCGCCCCAAGCCCGGGTCAGCGCCCGCGCGCCGCGACCTACCGGGTCCAGCTCCACGCCGGCTTCACCTTCGACGACGCCGCCGCGATCACGGACTACCTGGCCGGCCTCGGGGTCAGCCACCTGTACTGCTCGCCGATCCTGCAGGCCGCCGCGGGCAGCACGCACGGCTACGACGTGGTCGACCACGGGCACCTGAACAGCGAGCTGGGCGGCATGCCCGGGTACCGCCGGCTCGCCGGGCGGCTGGCGGAAGCCGGCCTGGGCCAGGTGCTCGACATCGTGCCCAACCACATGGCGCTGGCCGGGCGGGCCAACGCCTGGTGGTGGGATGTCCTGGAGAACGGGCCGTCCAGCGTGTACGCGAGCCACTTCGACATCGACTGGGACCCGCCGCAGCGCAAGCTGGCGGCCACCGTGCTGATGCCGGTCCTCGGGGACCAGTACGGCCGGGTGCTGGAAGCGGGGGAGCTGGTGCTCGGGCGGGAGGGCGGCTCGTTCACCATCCGGTACCACGAGCACGAGGCGCCGATCTCGCCGCGCACCCTGGGCGGGCTGCTCATCAAGGCGGCGGCCAGGGCCGGGTCCGAGGAGCTGGAGAGCCTGGCGGTCGCGTTCAGCCGGCTGCCGCACGCCCGCCGCACCGACCGGGCCGCCGTGGTGGAACGGCACCGGGACAAGGAGGTGCTGCGGGCCCGCCTGGCCGGCCTCTGCCAGGCCAGGCCCGAGCTCGCCAAGGCGGTCGACGCCGAGGTCGAGGCGCTGAACGCCGATCCCGACGCCCTCGACGACCTGCTGCGGGAGCAGAACTACCGGCTCGCCTACTGGCGCACCGGAGCCGAGGAGCTTTCCTACCGGCGCTTCTTTGACATCGAGACCCTGGCCGGCCTGCGGGTGGAGGACGAGGCCGTGTTCGCCGACACCCACCGGCTGACCCTCGGCCTGGTCGCCGACGGCACGGTGGACGGGCTGCGGGTCGACCACGTGGACGGGCTCACCGACCCCGAGGGTTACCTGGCCAGGCTCAGCGCGGCCACCGGCGGCGCCTATGTCGTCGTCGAGAAGATCCTGCAGGCCGGGGAGGACCTGCCGGAGACCTGGCCGGTGGCCGGGACATCCGGCTACGACTTCCTGAACCGGGCGGGCGGCCTGTTCGTCGACGCAGGCAACGAGACCGCGCTGCGGGCCGCCTACACCCGGTTCACCGGGCTGCAGCAGGACTACGCCGACGTGGCGCACGCGGCCAAGCTGCAGATCATGCGCGAGGAACTGGCCGCGGAGCTGGAACGGCTGGCCGGCCTGCTCGCCGACGTCTGCGAGCGGCACCGCCGCCAGCGCGACCACACCCACAGGGAACTGATCGACGCCCTGCAGGAGGTCATCGCGGCGTTCGGCGTGTACCGGACGTACTTCCGCGCCGGGCACCCGGCAACCGCGGCCGACCGGGAGCACGTGGCCGCCGCCGTGGCGGCCGCCGCGCGGCGCAGGCCCGACCTCGACGCGGAGCTGCTGCTGTTCATCGGGGACCTGATCACCGGGACCTACCCCGGCGACGCCGAGGCGAGCTTCGCGGTGCGGTTCGCCCAGGTGAGCGCGCCGGTCATGGCCAAGGGCGCGGAGGACACCGCGTTCTACCGGTACCAGCCGCTGGTCAGCCTCAACGAGGTGGGCGGCGACCCCAGCCGGTTCGGCGGCTCCGTGGACGACTTCCACCGGGCCATGGCCAGCGCGGCCGTCCGCTGGCCCGAGGCGATGCTGACCCTGTCCACCCATGACACCAAGCGCAGCGGCGACGTGCGGGCCAGGATCAGCGTGCTGTCCGAGCTCCCCGGCGCCTGGGAGGAGACGGTGCTCCGCTGGTCGGAGCGGAACAGCCGGCACAAGCGGGGCGGCTGGCCGGACCGCAACGCCGAGTACCTCTTCTACCAGTCCCTGGTCGGTGCGTGGCCGATCGACCCGGGCCGGGCCGGGGCGTTCATGCTGAAGGCCGCCAAGGAAGCCAAGGTGCACACCTCCTGGACCGACCCGAACGCCGGCTATGACGACGCGCTGTCCGCGTTCGTCACCGGCGTGCTCGCCGACCAGGGGTTCGTCGCCGCCCTGGAGGCCTTCCTGGCCGAGCACGGCATCGTCGAGCGCGGCCGGGTCGGCTCGCTGGCACAGACCACGCTGATGCTGACCTGCCCGGGCGTTCCCGACCTGTACCAGGGCACCGAGGTGTGGGACCTCTCCCTGGTCGACCCGGACAACCGCCGCCCGGTCGACTACGCCAGGCGCCGCGCCCTGCTGGACAGCCTGGCCGGCGGCGGACCCGAGGCCGCCCTCGCCCGCGGCGGCGACGGCGGCCCCAAGCTGTGGCTGATCCACCGGGTGCTGAGCCACCGCCGCCGCCACCCCGGCGCCTACGGCCCGGGCGCCGGGTACGAGCCGCTCCGCGTCACCGGCCCCCGGTCCGCGCACGCCGTGGCGTTCACCCGCGGCGGCGGCCTGGCCGTGCTCGTCCCCCGGCTGGTGCGGATCCCGGGCGAGGACTGGGCTGACACCACCGTCGGGCTGCCGGCCGGGCCCTGGGCCAGCGTGCTCACCGGCGAGCGCGTGGACGGCGGCGACGCCGGCGTCGCCGGGCTGCTGCGGCGGTTCCCCGTGGCCGTTCTGGGCAGGGACGCGTGATGCACGAATTCCGGGTGTGGGCGCCCGGCAAGCAGAACGTCGACGTGCTGCTGCCGGGCGGGCGGCGGGTGCCCATGCGGCAGCGCGAAGGCGGCTGGTGGGCGGGTTCCGCCGACCTCGCCGGGCCGGGCTCGGACTACTCGTTCAGTATCAACTCCGGGCCGGCGCTCCCGGATCCCCGGTCGGCGTCGCAGCCCGGCGGGATCGACGGCCCGTCCCGCGTGGTCGATCACGCCGCCTTCGCCTGGACGGATCGCGGCTGGCGCGGGCTGCCGCTGCCCGGGGCGGTGCTGTACGAGTGCCACGTCGGCACGTTCTCCGCCGAGGGGACCTTCGACGGGGTGATCGCGCACCTCGATCACCTGGCGGGCCTCGGCGTCGACGCGATCGAGCTGCTGCCGGTCGCCGAGTTCTCCGGCGACCGGGGCTGGGGCTACGACGGGGTCGACCTGTTCGCCCCGCACCACGCCTACGGCGGGCCCGACGGGCTGAAGCGGCTGGTCGACGCCGCGCACGCGCGCGGGCTCGGCGTGGTGATGGACGTGGTCTACAACCATCTCGGCCCGGCGGGCAACTACCTGCCGCAGTTCGGCCCGTACTTCTCGGAGCGGCACCAGACCTACTGGGGCCCGGCGGTCAACTTCGACGGGCCCGGCAGCGACGAGGTCCGGCGCTTCGTGATCGACAACGCGCTGATGTGGCTGCGCGACTACCACTGCGACGGCCTCCGCCTGGACGCCGTGCACGCGATCGCCGACGACTCGGCAACGCACATCCTGGAGGA